>JAHLFN010000079.1 GCA_018883725.1 Candidatus Fusobacterium pullicola
ATATTATTAATTTTAAAATTATCAAAGAAAAAAACAATTAATTGGATTAAATTTATAGGAGAAAATACATTAATATATTTTGCTTGGCATCAAAATATAGCTATGGTATTAATAAAAAAATTTTTAGAAATATTAAATTTTCCTTTTGAAAGAATTTCTATAAATATAGGAGTTTTATGTTTATATTATATTATAAATTTGATATTAATTTTATTAATATTGACATTTTTCACAAAGATATTATTAAAAACAAAATTAAAATTTTTAATAGGCAAGTAATAAAATATATAAAGGTGATAGAATGAATATAGAATTAAGTATAATAATACCAGTATATAATGTAGAGCAATATTTAGAAGAGTGTTTAGATAGTATATATGCGGTAGAAAACATAAGAAAAGAAGTAATATTAGTAAATGATGGAAGTATAGATGGTAGTTTAGAAATACTGAAAAGATATGAAGAAATTTTGATATAACAGTAGAGATAGATAAGAAACTTGGAGGAGAAGAATGTTAATAAATATTAAGCAATTAGTATGGAAAAAATTAGAGAATTATTTAATAAAAAAAGGGATGATAGAAAATCAAAAAATACTAGAAGGAAAAGAAATAGAAAATTTAACACTAAAATATGATAAAGTAAAAAAAATAATTTATTTTTCAACACCAAATCATGGAAATTTAGGAGATCATGCAATAGCTATCGGAGTAGAAAATATAATTAAAATTTTGTTTCAAGACTTATTATGTTTAGAATTTTCAATTTTTGAATATAATAGAAATAAAGAATTATTAGAAAAATTAGTGAATCAAGAGGATATCATAATAATAACGGGTGGTGGAAATTTTGGTAATCTATGGCTGACAGAAGAAAATCAAAGAAGAGATATAGTGAGAAGATTTCCAAATAACAAAATAATTGTAATGCCTCAAAGTATATCTTTTACAAATGATGAAGAGGGAGCAAAGGAGTTAAAAATAAGTCAAAGTATTTATTCACAACATAAGAATTTCAATATAATAACTAGAGATAATAAAAGTTATCAATATGGAATAGAGTATTTTCCAAATAATAAAGTTTTTTTAGCACCAGATAGTGTACTATATTTAGAGGATTGGTACAAAAGAGAAAATCAAAGAGATGGAGTTATATTGACTTTAAGAAGTGATAAAGAGAAATCTTTATCTAATGAAAAAATTGATAAAATAATATCATTTTTAGAAAATAAGAATATTGTGTATAAAAGAGATGACACAGTAAAAAATTATGGAATAGATAGAAAAATAAGAGAATATGAAGTAAAAGAAATGTTAAGAAAAATATCATCTGCTAAGGTCAATATAACAGATAGATTTCATGGGGTAATATTTTCAGTAATAACAAATACCCCAGTAATTGCTTTTAAATCATTGGATCATAAAATAGAGGAAGGAATAAAATGGTTTAAATATTTAGACTGGGTTCATTATGTTACAACTGTTGAAGAGGTAGAATCTTTAGTAGAAAAATATGTTAATTCTCAAGAGATAATTAAGAGAGAAAAGTTTATTTTAAAAGAGAAATTAGAAAGTGTGATGAGAGAAGTAGATAAAAATAATTAGAATAATTTATTAGATTACAAAATGGAGAGGAGAAAATGTTAAAGGAAATAAATAGAATTTTTGATAAAAAAGATAAGATGATTATAGGGGTATCTATTATATTTTCATTGTTAGCTTCGATAACAGAAGTTTTTGGTATCTCGATACTATTTCCTTTTATGGGAGTATTGACAAATCCAGAGAATATATATAGCAATAAATATTCTAAGTATATATATGAGAATTTCTTTAAAGAGGACTATAGAAAATTTATTATATATTTTGGAGTTGGAATAATTTTAATCTTTATTTTAAAAAATATTGTAACAATTCTATATAACTACTATACCACAGTAGTAGCTAGAAAATTGAATAGAAAGTATTCTAATAAACTTCTTGCAACATATTTAGACTTTGAGTATATAAACTATGTAAAAAAGAATAGAAGTGAATTTATGAGAATAGTTACTCAAGAGTGTGGATTATTAGTCAGTATATTTCAAAATATTATTAGTTTAATAAGTGAGATATTTATAATAACTCTTCTTTATGGAATAATGATATATACAGATTGGAAGTTAACATTAGCTATGACTATATTTATCCTTATTAATCTGTTGATTATAAAGTATATAGTACTAGCTGAGGTAAAGAGAATTGGAAAGCAAAGAGAGGCCAGAAGTAGAAGATTGTATAAACTGATAAACTCAATCTTTTCAAACTATAAATTTATAAAATTAAAGGGAGATACTGAGGGATTAAAAGAGGAGCATAACCTTATTCAAAAGGAAAATGATAAGATAGGGATAAAACAGAGTGTTTTAAATCCATTTCCTAGAGCTATACTTGAGTTTAGTGGATTTTTTATGATAGTTGCTATTATTTTGTATTCAGTTTCACTTTATGGAGAAGAGGGAATAAAGAATATACTTCCAGTTGTTTCACTATTTTTCTTAGCTTTATATAGAATGTTACCCTCAATAATTAGAATAGTAGGAGTTTTTCAAGGATTTGCTTTTTATGCTCCTGTACCAGGAAGAATAGAGGAAGAGCTAAGTTACTCATTGGAGAATTTAAAGAATGAGAAAGTAGATTTTAATAAAAAGATAGAGGTAAAGAATTTAGAGTTTGAATATGAAAAGAATACACCTATCTTAGATAAGGTATCATTATCAATAGAAAAGGGAGATAGAATTGCTTTTATAGGGGAATCTGGTTCTGGAAAGACTACTTTAGTAGATATTTTAATGGGACTATATAGAGCAAAAGCAGGAAAAATATATGTAGATGGAGTAGAGATAAATAATAGAAACCTAAAGGATTGGAGAAAGAAGATAGGATATATACCACAGGAGATATATCTATTTGATGGAACAGTTGGAGAGAATGTTTCAATAGGGTATGACTATGATGAAGCAAGAGTTATAGAAGTATTGAAACAAGCAAAAATCTGGGAGTTTTTCAAGAATAAAGAGGGAGTTCATACAAAAGTAGGAGATGCAGGAATAATGTTATCTGGTGGACAAAAGCAAAGGGTAGGTATTGCTAGAGCTCTTTACAAGGAACAGGAGATTTTAGTACTTGATGAAGCAACATCAGCTCTTGATGATAATACAGAGGAGCAGATAATAGATGAGCTATATAATTTAGCTGAGGATAAGACTCTAATAATGATAGCACATAGATTAACTACATTGAAAAAGTGTAATAAGATATTCCAACTTGAAAAAGGAAAGATAAATAAAGAGTATTCTAATATATCAGAAGTTATAAAGGCTAAGGCTAAAATAGATAAAGAGTAAAATATTTTAATTTTAAAAGAATGTTATTTGAAATAGAAGGAAAATAATGTATAATAGAGTAGATATTGTATATTTAAAGAGATATATTTATTGAAAATAAATAGGAAAGTGGGAGATATTGATGGTAGATATACATTCACATCTACTCTATGGAATAGATGATGGACCTGAAAAAATAGAGGAGAGTATTGAGTTATTAAAACAAGCTATCGAGGTTGGTTACAATAAAATTGTTTGTTCTTCACACTACTATATAGGTATGTTTGAAAATAAAGATTATGATAAAAACTTTAATCAACTTCAAGCTAAGATAAGAGAAGAAGGATTAGATATAGAGATATATAAAGGAAATGAGATAGCTCTATTAAGTATTGATTATTTTGACTATGCAGCTAAAGTAAACAGAATAAATAATGGAAAATATATTTTAATAGAGCTGAAATCAGAAATAATTTATTCTGTATGTAAAAAATTTTTTAAAAGTTTAATATCTCAAGGAATAGTTCCAATTTTTGCTCATATAGAGAGATACTCACATTTAAAAATTGGAGAATTGATAGAACTATCTAAAATGGGAGTAGTTCTACAAGTAAATATAAGGACAGCAGCAACTTCAGTAAAAAAGATAGACTATATGTTAAAAGAGGGATATATTGATGTTATTGCAACAGATACTCATAGACTAGGAAGAAGAGATTATGATTTAGAAAAAGAATTGAAAAAGTTAAAATCTAAATTAGGTGAGGAGTATTTTAATAGAGTAACAGATATCAATCCTAGTAGAATAATTGATAGTGAAGATATAGTAAGAGGTAAAATTGAAAGTAGTAAAGATGGAGTTAGAATTATGGGATACATTAGAGGCTTATATTCTAGATTAATAAAGAAGTAGTTAGAAGTAAAAATAGGGAAGTGAAAGTAGAATAATGAAATTTTTATTTTGGCTATCATTTAAATTGTTATTTGGAAATATAAAGAGAGCTTTACTTCCATATATAGGAATAACAGTTGGAGTGGCAGCTCTTATTGTAGCATTAGCTATTGGAGCAGGAGGAGAAAGACTAATAACAAATAATTTGATGGCTATCAGTGATAATAGAATAGTGTTGGGCGGAGATAGCTTTGATCAAAGAGATATTCGTTTACTAGATAATTATCCTTTTGTTGAATATAGTTTCTTTCCAGATGCAAGAGTAGTGAAAGGTGAGAATATATTTATAGGATACCCTAAAAGAGCTTTACAAAAATTAAAGTTTCCTAAATTAAGAAATGGAGAAGCAATAGTAGATATCAATCAATTTCCAAGAGTAAAAGAGGGAGAAACACTATCTTTTTATATAGGCAATAGAATGGAAAATTTTAGAGTAGCTAAGTTATATGTTGAAGAAAATCCTTTTGAATTAACTAAGCAAGGAAATAGAATAATAATTTCACAGGATTACTTTTCAGAAATATTTAATAGATATAGGTATAACGAATTAGTTATCTCTTTAGACAAAAGTGAAGATAGTGAGGTGTTAATTCCTATATTATTAAAAAAGTTTAATAATGACCGTATAAGCTACAAAGAGGTAAAGATTCTTGAAAAACCTGAAGTATACAAAAAAGTAGTAAAGATACAAAAGATAGTAAAAAATACTCTCTATATTTTAGTAGTAGTTTCATTCATATTAAGCGGAGTAGGAATTATGACTTTAATAAATGGAAATATTCAAGCTAGAACTATGCATATTGGTGTATTTAGAGCTATTGGGATTCCTAAAAATAGTATAGTAAAAGTATTTTTAATAGAGGGAATAATAATTTCTTTTTTAGGTATGATAAGTGGAGGAGTAATAGGCACTTTGATAACAATATTAGGGGGAAAATTAATCTTTATTCCACCTGTATTTAAAATAGAGAAAATAGTATTTTTAATATTGATGATATTAATTACAGGAATTATAGTAGGTATACTTCCTACAAAAAGAATAGATAAGATTAATGTTGTTGATATTCTTAGAAAAAATTAAATTTATTAGGAGGGAAAAGAGTGTTAAAGAAGTTTTTATTAATGGGGAGTGTAGTAGCTTTAAGTTCAGTAGTTATGGCAGAAGGAATACAATCAGTAACTTCATCTGTAGCAATTTCAGAGAATAAAGTTAATGAGGGAAGATATTTTTATTTAGCAAATAACTATCATGAGATGGCAGCATTACCAAGCTTTACTATGAGTGCTCCTGCTGGTCTTGTTCCTGGAGGAAGAGTTGCTTTTATAGGAATAGCAGGAAGTCATAATAGTGTTGAAGAGACTGATGGTGGTTTAGGATTTGGAATAGGTTATGGAAATCCGTATGAGACAGTTGGAGGAGCTATCTCGGTAGCTGTAGGAAGTATTGATCCAAGAGATGGTGGAGCTTTTAATAGAGGAAATTTAAATCTATCATTAGGACATACATTTAAGCAATATGGATTTGGAGTTTCAGTAGGTATGACAGGAACAGATTTATGGCACGATAAGAGTGATGAAGTATCTGATCCTAGTTTTTATGGAGCAGTAACAAAATTATTACCAAATGATGTAGCACCAGTAGTTTTAACAGCTGGATTAGGAAATAATGTTTATGCAGATACAAATGCTAGTGGAGATAAAAAAGATAAAGTATATCCATTTTTTGCAGTTGCAACATATATTATACCTCAATTAAGCCTAATAGCAGATTATACAAATGGAGTAACAACATTAGGAGTTGGAATAGTACCATCACCAAAATTACCTATTACACTAACATTAGGAGCTTATGATATTTCAAAACAAGGAAATCAAAATACAATATCATTCATAGGAAGTTTGTCAACAGCTTACGCATTTTAAAATTATAAGGAGAAGGATAGATGAAAAAATTATTATTAGGAGCTTTTTTAATAGTTAGTATAACAAGTTTTGCCACAGAGGGAATGACATTTAGTGCACATACAGAGATGGAGAGTATTCATATCTCTCAACCAAGTAATATGAGTACGAGTAAATCTTTTATGATAGCTTTTGGAATGGGAGATCATGGAGTACATACAGAGAGTTCAAGTTATACAGAAAATACCGGAGAGGTAGGGGGAGCAAAGGTAGAGAGTATTAGCTCTAATACACCATCTTCAGCTCCTACATCAGGACCAGTAGCAGCCAATCCAGCTCCTGTTTATCCAATAACACCAGTTGTAAATATAGTAGGAGCTACCAATACAGCTACAACAATAACAAATAATTTAACTACAATAGTAACACCATATGGAAAATATTAAAAAAATTATTAATATTTAGATTAAAGATAAAGACTTTCTTCAGAGATTGAGGAGAGTTTTTTCTATAAGAGCAATAAAAAATAATTGAAATAAAGTATATAAAAAATTGACATTTCTATATAAAAATAATATAATATCTAGGAAAAAATTTAAAATCTATATAAGATGAAGGAGGAAAGTAGATAGATATTTCATATATTTATCTAATGAAAAATGAGTATTGGTACTATA
>JAHLFN010000080.1 GCA_018883725.1 Candidatus Fusobacterium pullicola
AAATATATTGACTGAAGGTCTAAGAATAAAACAAGCAGTCTAAAAATAAAAAGAACCGTAGGAACTACGGGGTTAGCTTGGTAAATATAGTTGGCTAACAAAAGCAACTACTTCCCAAGAAGAAGCTCCCACTTCAAAAATTACAAAGTAATTTTAAGTGGGAGAGGTTCACATATGGTTAAACTTAGGAGTAGCTACTTCTTTACAGTGGTATTAGAAAGTGATATAATACAGATAAAATTTAGATAAGGAGAAGAATATGGGGATAAATAAAGAGTTGACACCTAAAAAAATTTTAGATGAATTAAATAAATATATAATTTCACAAGATGAAGCAAAGAAAAATGTAGCTATTTCTTTAAGAAATAGAGACAGAAGAAAGATGATAAAAGATGAAAATCTTAGAAAAGAGATCACACCTAAAAATATAATATTGATTGGTTCTACAGGAGTAGGAAAAACTGAAATTGCAAGAAGAATAGCAAAGATAGCGAATGCTCCTTTTTTAAAAGTAGAAGCAACTAAATATACTGAAGTTGGATATGTAGGTAAAGATGTAGAAAGTATTATAAAGGATTTAGTAGCTTTAACATATAGAAAAATGAAGGAAGATAAGTATAATATGCTAAGAGATTCTTCATTTGATATAGCTGTTGAAAGAGTAGCTAAAATTTTAAAACCTTATGATACGTTAAATGATGAGGATAAAGAGAATATAAAAAAGGATATCTTAGATGGAAAATATGATGAAACAGAGATAGAGATCGATAGACCTAAAAAAGATAATGACTTACCTATTATAGAAGTGGTATCTGGAAGTGAAGATATTGGTGGATTTATCGATCAAATGATGTCTACTTTACCTGGAAAATTAAAAAAGATGACAACTAATGTTAAAAATGCTATTTCACTATATTTAGATGAAGAGGTAGAGAAAAAGATAGATTTAGATTCATTAACTCAAGAGGTTATTGATAATGTAGAGAATAACGGAATAGTCTTTATAGATGAAATAGATAAAATAACAGAAAGAGAAGGTGGAGGTAAAGGTGACGTCTCAAGACAGGGGGTTCAAAGAGATATTTTACCTATAGTAGAGGGAAGTACAGTAATGACTAAATATGGACCTGTTAAAACAGACCATATTTTATTCATAGCAGCTGGAGCTTTTTCAATGAGTTCACCATCTGATTTAATGCCAGAACTACAGGGAAGATTTCCTATTAGAGTTAAACTACAAAATTTAGAGAAAGAGGATTTTGTAAAAATATTGACTGAAGTTGAGTATAATCTATTAGAACAATATAAGGCAATGTTGGCGGTAGATAATGTAGAGTTAAGTTTTACAAAGGGAGCTATAGAAAAAATAGCAGAGATAGCAGCTGTTCAAAATGAAAAGATAGAAAATATTGGGGCTAGAAGATTGGCAGCTGTAGTTGAAGAGCTATTGAGAGAGATTATGTTTGAAGCTCCATATGAAGAGAAAAAGAAGATAAGCGTTGATGTTAATTTTATTAAAAAAGTATTTAAAAAAGAAAAAGAAGATGAAAATTTAGATAAATTTATATTGTAATAAAAAAGTTATATATGTAATATAAATGACACCTGTTTTTTATAAAATTTCAGAATTTCAAAATTTAAAAATAAAAATTATATTTTTATGAAAAAGACATGAAATTGACACAATTTTATGATATCATTATATCATAAAATCTTTCCCCAAGATGTTTTATATAGTGAGAAAAGGGCTTGGAATTCCAAGCCCTTTTCTTATTATACAGAAATTTAGAGTTATTTTATCTTTAATTCTTTAATACTATCTAAAAATAGAGTAGGTTGATATTCACTATTTATTAAATCCTCTTTTCTAGCTTCACCAGAAAAAATGAGAATAGTATCGCAACCGTTTTCCTGTCCACAAGCAATATCAGTATATAATCTATCCCCAATAATTACAGTTTCATCTTTTGATACACCTTTTTTTTCAAGACAGTAATCTAATATTTCATGATGAGGTTTTCCTAGAAATTTAGGAAATCTTTTAACTGAATAAAATAACATTTTTGCAATGCTTCCACAATCAGGGTAAAATATACCATTTTCTACTGGAAATACTAAATCGGGATTAGCTCCTATATACATTAAATTAGAATCTTGTAGTAAGTTACAAGCTGTTTGAAGTTTTTCATATGTAAGTTCAGTATCCAATCCTAGGACAACTGCATCCACATTATACCTTCCATCAATTTTTATCGGATTTTCAACTACATTTAATCCAAGCTCTTCTAACATCTCTTTAAATTTTTTTGTTCCTAAAACATAAATATTTTTTTTATTCTTTTTAATTAGATATTTTCCAGTAATATAACCAGCAGTTACTATTTCATCTTCTTTTATATTAAAACCAAGTTTTGTTAATTTTTCAACATATTGTTTTCTTGTCCTAGAAGAATTATTAGTAAATATTAGAAACTTTTTACCGGCTTCCCTAATTTTATTTATTGCTTCAATAGCCCCATCTATAACTTGATCTCCTAAAAGTAAAGTTCCATCTAAATCAAAAAGATATAGTTTTTTATTTTCCATATTAATTTATTCCCTCTTTCTTAAAACTTGTATAATTTATTTTAAATCTTTTATGTAAATTTTAAATAAAAAAAAGGTTAAATTCATGTAAATATATTTTTTACATGAGCTTAACCTTTTTATGATTTTTTATTAAGCTTTAAACTATCTTCTTTCCATGGTACTCTTTAGTAGGTATAAGAGTTGAAATCTTATCTAAATTCTCTTTAGTAACTTTACCAGCTACAATAATGATAATCTCATCTCCAGCTTCCTTGATCATCTTTTTCAAAATCTCTTTTCCTTCAAGTGCTGTTTCTTTTGTTCCAGATGTAAGTATTCTATTTAC
>JAHLFN010000081.1 GCA_018883725.1 Candidatus Fusobacterium pullicola
GAGATAGAGAGAGTAAAAAGTAGGGGAAGATTTACAGTTACAATGGAGAATGAACTGGATAACCTATTGATTTACTATAAATTAAGAGGAGAAAATATATTAAATATTTTAAAAAAATATAGAGATATAGAGATAAAGGATAAGAGAGAGAGTAAAAGAATTTTAGAGGAGATTAGAGAGAGAATATGAGAGAGAATAATGAATTTGAAATAATAGATACAGCTGGATTTGATGCTATAGAGAATAGATTTAAGAAACTTTATCCAAAACAAGATGAACTTCATTTCCATACACAACTTTCATCTAGATTGGGTGGAGATGATCCATTAGATGGAATAAGTATCTTTAGAGGTGATGGATATTATCACTTTGTTACTTTTGGATTTAGTGAACTTTATGAAAAAGAAAGTGATGATATGGAGTATAGTGGTTATGGCTTTGAACTTACTTTTAAATTAAAGATGACTGAAGAGCAAAAAAAGAGAAAGAAAAAGGATTTAGATGCAAAGGATAAAGAGTTAAAAAATATCTGTTCTATTTTTCAAGAATTAGCAAGATATGTATTTGAAACAGGAGAGATATTCCAAGCAAATGAGTATATTTGGACTGGGCAGAAAGAGGGAATAGATGCCAATAAAAAATCTAAGATAACAGGTTTTATAACTACTATGGATATAGCTGGAGAGATATCTACACCAAATGGAAAGGTTCAATTTATAGAGCTAGTAGGAGCTACTGATAAAGAGTTAAAAAGTATTGATAGTGGTAAATTAAAAGTAGAAGAACTATTGAAAAAATTAAAAACTGATGTTACAGATTACAACAGAAAAGAGATAGTATAGAAAGGAAAATTTTAATAGATGGATTTATTAAATAGAAGTTTCTCTCATATATATATTGAAAGGGAAGCAAAAAAGTATCTTGAGAGTAAGCAGATAATAGAAAAATTTCCAAAGGCTCAAATAGTTGAAATTGAAGATTATAAAGAAGTTTTTTCTAGAAATAATCAAAATTTTTCATTACAGAAAAAGACACCTAAATTGATATTGGCAGTAAAGAAAGAGAATTATCTCTATGAAGGAGCAAAGGTGTGTGAAAGTTTTGGAAATGAAAATTTTTATTACTCTTCATCTATTTTAAACTGTATCTACGATTGTGAATACTGCTATCTTCAGGGGGTATATTCATCTGGAAACATAGTTATATTTGTAAATCTTGAGGATATGTTCCGAGAAATAGAAGAGATATTAAAGAGTAAATCTATGTATATATGTATCTCCTATGATACAGATTTGATGGCTCTTGAAGAGATAACAGGGTTTGTGAAAAGATGGTATGAGTTTGTAGATAAATATAAAAATTTGAAGATAGAGCTTCGTACAAAAAGTGCCAGTATAAAGGTATTTCAGAACTTGAAACCAAATCCTAATTTTATAATAGCTTGGACTATATCTCCTAAAGAGTTTGCTCAAAAACATGAAAGAGGAGCTGTATCTTTTGATATGAGAATAAAGGTAGCTAAGAGTTTAATAGAGAGTGGTTGGAATATAAGGGTATGCTTTGACCCTATGATAAAAATAGAAAATTTTAATCAAATATATGGAGAGATGGTAAGAGATACATTCAAAGAGATTGATAGTTCAAAGGTGTTAGATGTAAGTATTGGAACTTTTAGAATATCTAAAGAGTATATGAAAAGAATGAAAAATAATAGAAAGAACTCGATTATTTTAAATTATCCATTCCAATGTCAAGAGGGAGTGTATACTTACTCGGCAGAGGAAAATGAAAAAATGCTAAATTTTATGAAAAACTTGATATTGGAGTATGTAGAGGAGAAAAAAATATTTATATAGAGGAGAAGAGATGAAAAGAGTATTGATAACAGGGGCTACCTCAGGGATAGGATTGGCTATATCAAAAAAGTTACTATCAATGGGACATGTTGTTTATGGAGTGGGAAGAGATTTCAGTAAAGTTGATATAGAGAACAATAATTTTTATACAATAGTATGTGATCTTATAAAGTATCAGAATATAGAAGAGATGGTAAAAAAATTAAAAAAAGAAGTTGAGATAGATATACTAATTAATTGTGCTGGGATTGGTTATTTTGGACCTCATGAAGAGATTAATCCAACAAAGCTCCATAAAATGATAGCTCTTAATTTAGAAGCTCCTTTAATATTAACTCAACTTTTATTGAGAGATTTGAAAAAAAGAGAGGGAGTTATTATAAACATATCTTCTATTACAGCTACTAAATCTAGTACATATGGATGTGCATATTCAGCTACTAAGGCTGGACTAGTTCATTTTTCAAAGGGATTATTTGATGAGGTAAGAAAAACAGGAGTTCAGGTCATATCAATCTTACCAGATATAACTAAAACCCCTTTTTATGATGAGTTAAACTTTAGAGAGGGAGAAGAGGAAGAAAGCTATATTCTACCAGAGTGTGTAGCTGATGCTGTAGAAAATATCCTTTCTCAAAGAAGAGGAACAGTAATTACTGAGGTAATTATTCAACCTCAAAAACATATTATAAGAAGAAAATAATATGAAAAATAATTTAAAAAAAACTTGACAAAAAAGGTAATATATAGTATATTATTATTGTGGTAAAAATGAAATGATTACAAAAAGTAATTAAATATAGAAGTTAAAATTTTTATATGAGATTTAAGGAGGAATTAAAATGGCAAAATGGAGATGTAAAGTTTGTGGAGAAATTATAACTGATGAGACTATGACTCAATGTCCTGTATGTAAGGCTGGAAAAGATAAATGGGAAGAAGTAGTAGAAGGAGCTGGAAGAGTTTGGGCTACTGAGCACAAAATCGGAGAAGGATTAGCTTGTGGAGATGCTGAAATAATCGCTGGATTAAGAGCAAACTTCGAAGGAGAGTGTACAGAAGTTGGAATGTACCTAGCAATGTCAAGAGTAGCTGACAGAGAAGGATATCCAGAAGTAGCAGAAGCTTACAAAAGAATAGCTTTCGAAGAAGCTGAGCACGCAGCTAAATTCGCAGAATTATTAGGAGAATGTGTAACTGCTTCTACTGAAGAAAACTTATCAAGAAGAGTTGAAGCTGAGTATGGAGCAACTTCAGGAAAATTCGATATCGCTAAGAGAGCAAAACAATTAGGATTTGATGCTATCCACGATACAGTTCATGAAATGGCTAAAGACGAAGCTAGACACGGAAGAGCTTTCGCAGGATTATTAGAAAGATATTTCGGAAAAAAATTCTAATTAATTCATAAGTAATAAAGAAAAACTAGGTAGGATTCCTATCTAGTTTTTTTATTTTCTAGTAAAAATATATTGATAAAATTAATGAGATAAAGTATAATTATAAAGTCTTAAATTAAAAAGGGAGGTAGAGATGAAAAAGAAATTTAATATGCCAGATACATATGTGATAATATTTTTTGTTGTAATTTTTGCAGCAATACTTACACATACTGTACCTGTAGGGAAATTCCAAATGGAAAAAGTAACTTACATCACTGAAACAGGAGCAGAAAAAACAAGAGTTGTTCCAGTAGCAGGAAGTTTTGCATATGAATTAAATGAACAAGGGGAACCGTTAGTAAAAGGTGTTAAATTTTTTGAGCCAGGTGGAAACGTTGGTGTAGCTAACTATGTGTTTGAAGGAATAACAAGTGGAGATAAATGGGGAACTGCTGTAGGAGTAATAGCTTTTATTCTAATAACAGGAGGAGCTTTTGGTATAATACTAAGAACTAAGGCAGTAGAAGCTGGACTATTTTCTTTAATTAAGAAAACAAAAGGATCTGAGTATCTTCTATTACCAATAGTATTTTTCTTTTTCTCACTAGGAGGAGCAGTTTTTGGAATGGGAGAGGAAGCTATTCCATTTGCAATGGTACTAATTCCAATAGTTATTGGAATGGGATATGATGCTATAACTGGAATTTTAATAACTTATGTTTCAACTCAAATAGGATTTGCAACTTCATGGATGAATCCTTTTAGTGTAGCTATAGCTCAAGGAGTTGCAGGAGTTCCAGTGTTATCAGGAGCAGGATTCAGAATTGCTATGTGGATATTTTTTACGGGATTAGGTATAGCATTTACTTTAAGATATGCAAAAAGAGTAAAAGAGAATCCAGAGTCATCAATCTCTTACGAAACAGATGCGTATTATAGAAGTGAATTCAGTATTGAAGAGCATCAAGATATGGAGTTTAAGCTAGGACATAAATTAGTATTAGCAATCGTAGTTTTAGGAATGGCATGGATAATTTATGGAGTTGTAAAATTTGGATATTTCTTACCAGAAATAGCAACTCAATTTGTAATAATGGGAGTAGCATCTGGAATTGTTGGTGTTATATTTAAACTTGATGATATGAGAATCAATGATATAGCTTCATCTTTTAGAAAAGGAGCAGAGGATTTAATAGGAGCAGCTATAGTTGTTGGAATGGCAAAAGGAATTGTATTAGTATTAGGTGGAGCAGAAGCAGGAGAGCCAAGTGTTTTAAATACAGTTCTAAATTGGGTAGCAACAGGATTAAGTGGATTACCATCAGCAATATGTGCTTGGATGATGTATATTTTCCAATCTATATTTAATTTCTTTGTAGTTTCTGGATCTGGACAAGCAGCTCTTACTATGCCAATAATGGCACCATTATCAGATTTAGTTGGAGTTCCAAGACAAGTTGCCGTACTTGCCTTCCAATTAGGGGATGGATTTACTAATCTAATAGTTCCAACTTCAGGTATATTAATTGCAATATTAGGAATAGCGAAATTAGATTGGATAGTTTGGGCTAAATTTCAATTAAAGTTTCAAGGAATTTTATTTTTCTTTGGTTCGTTATTTGTTATAGCTGGAGTATTAATGAATTTACAATAATATATGATCAAAGGTTATAGATTAAATTAATATCTATAGCCTTTTTTTATTATATTTTTTTATAATCTGATTTACATTTAAAAAAATGTTATAATATATCTATATGTATACTAAATTAAGATGATATATTTGAAAAAGGGAATATGGTAGGGAAGGGGAAAGTTATGTGTATTCAAGATTATGAAAAAATAATAAAGAGATATTTAAAGAAAAAAATAGGATTTTCTTTAGCAATAATGATAAGTTTTCTCATAACTGGAGAGATAATATATGGCTCTGGAGAATATAAGAATAAAGAGAAGAATACCCAATTCTTTTTTAATTTGTTTTTAAATAATTAATAAAAAGAAGAAAATTTTACTAAAGTAAGCATCAGCTATTAACAAAGTAAAACTTTCTTCTTTTTTATCTATAATTTTTTTAGGGTTATGAAATTTTTTATTTTATCTAACATCATTAATAACTTTTAAAACTTTTCCTATTACTTTGAACTCATCTTGAGGATAAACATAGATAGGTTGATAATTAGGATTATCACTTAAAAGGGCAAAGAAATTTTTAGTAACTTTTATTCTTTTGACAAATGACTCACCATTTACTAAAAATGCACCAACTTCTCCATCTCTTAATTCATTGCCTTGTCTACAAAGAATGATTGATTGATTTTTGATCGTAGGCTCCATTGAATCACCTTTTACATTTATAGCAAAAATATTTTCAGAATTTTTGATACCAGGTAAAGAGATATAATCTATTGGTTCTTCGTCAGTAATCATACCTATTCCAGCACTTATTCTTGAAAATAGAGGAATAAGTACATTATTATTTGAAATATCTTTAATTACTTTTCTTTTAGAAAGTTCTTTTTCATCAGATAATCTTTTTATTTCATTTAAAATAATAGCAGGAGTTCTTTCAATAGCTGCAAGATATTTTAATTTGTCACCCTCAGAAGGAGTAAGAAGTAATATTTTTACAAACTTATCTAGTATCTCTTCGCTAGGAGGATTTTTTACCTCTCCTCTTTCAATTCCATTATAGTATGATTGGGTAATACCAGCCATTTTTGCAAATTTATTTTGACTAAATCCAAGAGCTTCTCTTCTAGTTTTTAAATAAGTTTTAAAATCCATATCATTACCTCCTATTTATATATAATTAATTATAATATATTTTTTAAAAAATAGCAACAAAAAACTTTATAAAATAAAGGGTTGACAAACTTAAAAAATAGATATAATATATATTTATAAATATAGTTATCTATTTGTAAATATAATATTTGGTGATTGGAGGTTATTTATGAAAATATTAATAAGAAATAAAAAATGGGAAACTTCTTTTGAGAAGGTTAAATTAATATGTGAAGTAACTGGTAAAAATAATATATTTAGCATAAAATTTTCTTATAACGGAAATGAAGTAACTATACAAACAAATAATTTGGATAATACATTTAAATATCTTGAAAATATTTTTAATAGTAGTTTAGAGAATGATTCATATTTAAAAGAAAAAATGGTAATATAATTATCAAAAAAGTAAAAATTATTTTGCATTTATTTTGATAATGGACTATAATAAAATATAAAATAATATAATTGTATAAAAAAGAGAGGGAATTCCATGAAAAAGAAAGTATTGGGATATTTAGATGAAAATTATAATTCTTTCAGTAAAAGTTTTAAAAAAATAGCTGAATATATAAAATATAATCAGAGTATAATATCTTTTATTTCAATAAATGAATTAGCAAAGGAAACAAAGACAAGTCCAGCTACAATAACAAGATTTTCTAAAAATTTAGGATTTAAAGGTTATCCAGATTTTCAAAAAATATTTCAAAAAGAAGTAGAACAACAAACATCTTATATGAAAGGGCTAAAAAGTAGTATTACAGAGAGAGAAGATAGTAGTTCTGTATTGCAAGAGATGATAAACACTAATATAGAACTTTTACAAGAGATGGATGTTTTAGAGATAGAGAAAAGCTTAGATCAGGCTGTAGAATGGATAAAAAATAGTAGAAAACTATATATATTAGGAGCAAGAGGATCATATGCTTTAGCATATTATCTATATTTTATGCTCAAAGAATTTAGAGAAGGTGTAGAATTGATGATATCTGGAGCTTCAGATTTTACAGACAAATTACTATATACTCAACCAGAAGACTTATTATTTACAATTTCATTCCATCCATACACTAATTTTACATATCAAGTTACGGAATTTTTCAAAGAACATGGAAATAAAGTTATAACAGTTACAGATAAAAAGGATTCAACTTTAGGAAATATTTCTGACTTAGTTTTAACTACTAAAAATGGAGAGAAAGCCTATACTTTTGTACCTGGAACTGTAATAATAAATGCTTTACTTGTAAAGTTAGGGATAGAAGATAAAGAAAATACTGTTAAAAAGTTAGATAAATTAAAAGAGATCACAGATAGATTTAATATTTATTTAGATAAATAGTTAGGAGTTGATTATGAAGTTAGGATTTATAGGTTGTGGAAATATGGGGGAAGCCTTTTTAAAAGGAATTATAAATTCGGAAGAGGTAGAGACAAAAAATATATATGTATATGACAAATTAAGAGGAAAAGAAGTAGCTGATAGATATAGTGTAACTCTTTTATCTAATGAATTAGCTATAGTAGAAGAGTGTGATATCATATTTTTAGCAGTGAAACCCAATGTGTATTTTGATGTAATAGATAAAATTAAGGATAGTGTTAATAGTAGTAAAATTATTGTTGCTATGGCTCCTGGTATAACTATGGAGAATATTTTAGACGAGATAGATAATAGAAATAGCAAGATAATAAGAACTATGCCAAATCTTCCACTTATGGTTCAAGAGGGCTGTATAGCATATGCTTTTAATGAAAATATAGAAGAGGAAGAGAAAAAATTTTTCAAAAATTTATTTGAAAGAATTGGAGTAGCTATTGAAACAAAAGAGGAACTATTTGATGCTGTTATAGGAGCATCTGGATCATCTCCAGCTTTTATGTTTATGTTTATAGAGGCTCTTGCAGATGCAGCTGTTTATGAAGGATTACCAAGAAGTGATGCTTATAAGTTAGTAGGACAAACTTTAGTAGGTTGTGGAAAATTATTTTTAGAGAGTGGGAAACATCCAGGAGAATTAAAAGATAGTGTTTGTTCTCCAGGGGGTACAACAATAGTTGGAGTTAGATATCTTGAAGAAGCCGGATTCAGAGGTGCTGTAATAAAAGCTGTTACTGAAACTATAAAAAAATCTAAAGAGATGAGTCAAAATAGCAATAATAATTAAAAAAATATTTGACAAAAATATAAAATTATGATATTATCTTATGTGCTTGGAAGGTTATCCTAATTGGTAAGGAACCGGTCTTGAAAACCGGCGCCGCAAGGCTTCAGAGTTCGAATCTCTGATCTTCCGCCATAAACGGTGAAGTGGCAGAGTGGCCTAATGCACTCCCCTGCTAAGGGAGAGTACCTATAAACGGTACCGAGAGTTCAAATCTCTCCTTCACCGCCATTTGAATGAAACGGGTAGTAAGACTACCCTTTTTTTATAAAAATGCGTTCGTAGCTCAATTGGATAGAGCGTCTGACTACGGATCAGAAGGTTAGGGGTTCGATTCCTCTCGAGCGCGCCACCTATGATTAAAATAATGTTAGAGAGTTTATACTCTCTTTTTTTATTAAAAATATAAATTGATTAATATATCATAAAAATAGTAAAAGATAGGAGAGGTTATGTTTGGAATATTAAATTATCAAGTTTTTATTACATCTTGTATTATACTAGCATTGATTCCTGGAAGTGATACTATGTTTATATTGGGGCAATCAATAATGAATAGTAGAAAATCAGGAGTATATTCAGCTTTAGGTATATGTTCGGGAATACTTGTACACACTTTTTTAGCAGCTTTTGGTTTATCATTAATTTTAAAAAATTCATTGACAGCATTTAATGTTGTAAAATTTTTGGGAGCTATGTATCTTGTTTATATGGGAATAAAGAGTATAAAATCAAAAGAGAGTTTATTGGTGACAGAGGGAGCCACTCCAAAAGAAAACTTAAAAAAATCATTTTTTCAAGGAATGATAACTAATATATTAAATCCAAAGGTAGCATTATTTTTCTTAGCTTTTTTACCTCAATTTGTAGATACTACAAATAGTTATGGGGCTCTTCCTTTTGCTATTTTAGGATTAACATCCTTTGTAATATCTGGAATATGGTGTGTATCACTTTCAATTTTTGCTTCATTTATAGCAGTTTTTCTTAAAAAAAATCAAAACTTTGGAAAAGTAATAAACAAAATTTCTGGGACAATATTTATTGTATTGGGAATAAATTTGCTTAGAGCAAAGATAAATAGCTAACTTGAAAGAAATAAATAAAATACTTGACTTTTTGTAGTAAATTTAATATAATTATAAAGGTAATTAAATAAATATTGAAGAAGAAACTACCTGTTTCTCACCTTATGGGCTAGAGGCTTACACAAGGTCAAAACTTTTAAAATGAGAATTAACATTTGTTTATTATAAAGGTTGAGACACAGGGCATAGTTTGTCCTGTTTTTTATTTATAATTAAAAATGGAGGTGCTTACTATTACTGATAAAATTAGAATCAATGAAAAAATCAAAGGAAAAGAATTTAGAATAATCTCATCTTCTGGGGAACAATTAGGAGTTATGAGTGCAAATGCAGCACTTGAATTAGCTAGACAAGAGGGATTAGACTTAGTTGAAATAGCAGCTACTGCAAAGCCACCTGTATGTAAAATAATGGATTTTGGAAAATACAGATATGAGCAAACAAGAAAAGCTAAAGAAGCTAAGAAAAATCAAAAGCAAACAGTTGTAAAAGAGGTAAAAGTAACAGCTAGAATAGATAGTCATGATTTAGAAACTAAGATGTCTCAAATTAGAAAATTCTTAGAAAAAGAAAATAAAGTTAAAGTAACTTTAGTTTTATTTGGAAGAGAAAAGATGCATGCAACATTAGGTGTAGATACACTTGATGATATAGCTGAAAAATTTGCTGATATAGCTGAAGCTGATAAGAAATATAGTGATAAGCAAAAACATATAATCTTATCACCAAAAAAATAATAAAAAAACAGATTTAGATATTTGAGAGGAGGACATTATTATGCCAAAAATGAAGACTCATAAAGGAGCTAAAAAAAGAATTAAAGTTACAGGAACAGGTAAATTCGTAGTTAAACACTCAGGAAAAAGCCACATCTTAACTAAGAAAGATAGAAAAAGAAAGAACAACTTAAAGAAAGATTTCGTAGTAACTGAAACTTTAACAAGACACATGAAAGCTTTATTACCATATGGAGCAGGAAGATAATTAGTTTATCATAAAATCATATTTTTGTGAAATAATTAGGAGGAAATGTAATGAGAGTTAAAACTGGTATAGTTAGAAGAAGAAAACATAAAAAAGTTTTAAAAGCAGCTAAAGGATTTAGAGGTGCTTCTGGTGACGTTATAAAACAAGCTAAACAAGCTACAATGAGAGCAGCAGCTTACTCTACAAGAGATAGAAAAGTAACTAAGAGAAGAATGAGACAATTATGGATCATCAGAATAAATACTGCAGCTAGATTAAATGGATTAACTTATTCTACTTTAATGAATGGACTTAAGAAAGCTGGAATCGTTTTAGATAGAAAAGTTTTAGCTGATATCGCTTTAAACAACGCAGCTGAATTTGCTAAATTAGCAGAAACTGCAAAAGCAGCTCTATAATTTAGATTAAATAGAAAATTAAGAGAGTTCTTACGAGGCTCTCTTTTTTATTTTATTAAAAAATATTAATATTTATAAAAAAATGAAAAGTTATTGAGAATATAAAAATGTTGTGATAAGATTATTTCAAATCAAGGCAAAGGAGGAGTATCCAATAGCAGTTGGTAAAGATGATAAAGCCTTAGTTGAAAATATAGATAAAACTTTAAAAAAAATTAGCACTCAAGTATTGACGTAGCTAATAAAAAGGAGTATAATTAAATTATAAAAGGAAGAAGGTATTAAAGCTATATGAAACTTAAAAAATTAGATATTATTAAATATTAAGGAGATGGTTTATATGTTAATGCCTAGTATTTTTAGAAAAGGATTTATGAATGATATTTTTGAAGATGATTTCTTTAAAGACAACTTTAGAAATCAAAATTTAGTTGGAAAAACAGATATTAAAGAGTTAAAAGATAGGTATCTTTTAGAGGTTGAATTACCTGGATTCAATAAAGAGGATATTAAAGCGGAAGTAAATAATGGATATCTAATTATTACAGCAACTCATGATGAAAATAAAGATGAAAAAGATAAAGATGGAAAATATATTAGAAAAGAGAGATATACAGGACAATGTACAAGAAGTTTCTATGTAGGAGATAATGTTTCTCAAGAAGATATCAAAGGAAAATTTGAAAATGGACTTTTAAAATTAGAAGTTCCTAAAAAAGAGCCTAAAGAGAAAATAGAAAATAAAAAATATATACAAATAGAAGGATAAAATATTCAAATTAAATAATTAAATTAAGGTAAATAAAAAACTCAAGGATGTATATGAGTAAAGAAGTAAAGGGCAGTTTTAGAGTAAACTTTCTAAGTTTGACCAATTCTTTCTTTTTCATATAATTATCCTTGAGTTTTAATATTTTACTAAAACTCTTTCGTTATATCTTTGGCATAGTAATTTGGAAATTTTTCATTTAAAAATTTTTCACCAAGTTGTTGCGTTTCTTTTAGATATCTTTTTATATTTTCATACTCTTCAGGAGCTTTAAACCCAGTTTCCACTATTTGAAAAAACTCGATATTTTCTTTATTGATTATAGCTCCGTTAAATTCAAATTTTCCCTCATTCTTAAATGGAAGATATACAGTTTTTAAAATCTCCTCTTTAGTTGGAAGATTTAAAATCTTTTTTATATCCTCTTCGTTCTTTAGTTTAAAAAATACATTATAAAACATATTGTTCCCCCTTCTGTTTTAATTTGATTATATTTAATTTTTTTACATATCAAGAGTTGTTATCTCTTCTAGTACAAAATATATGAAGTTTAAAAATCTAGAATTAAGTTTTTCTGCTTCAATATTATCTTCAAAAATTGAGTTTATTTTAATCTCTTTAATAGCTCTAGATTTAGAGAAAAGAGAAAATGAGATTTCAACAAAGTTACGATTTATCTTATCTACTAATATTAACTTATCTTCATTAAACTCTGGAGAATACATTTCAGCAAAATAATCATTTAAAAGTGAATTTATTTTTTTCATAGTTAAAGATAATCCAATAAACTTCTTAATATTAATAGTTGAAGTTTTAAAAATATTAAATTGTTGTGGTAAAAAAGCTTTAAAGTTTTTATTAATATTTTCTAAATTTTCTTCAATTTCACCAGAATAGAAAATTTTAATATTTTCTATATTTGATAGAGGCTCTCCACTTTTAATATCTATAAATTTTTCTCCATCATAATAACAGTAATATTCTGTATTTTTAAATGTAGCTACCCATAAGATGTTTTCAGCAATTACCTTTGTAAAATAAGAGCTTTCAATCTCATTTTTCCAACTTTCTAATGACCAAATTCTCTCTCCTATCATATTGTAGAACATATATTTTTTTATTTCATATAGAAGAAACTCTTTTTTCTTTTTAAATCTTTTTATCTCTTTTTGATAAAAACTCACTCTATCCTCATCATCTTCAAATTTAGCTGAATATTTAGGAAGAGATTTTACCTCTTTATTATCTTGATTAAAAATAGTAAGTTCTAACTCTTTATTCAATGCTAATTTTATTTTTCTTTTTCCAAAATTAAGAAATTTCTCTCCATTTTTATCAAAATTCATAGAAAAACTCATATTTGAGCTAAGTAAAAGAGTTGTTGTATTAAAATTTTTCTGTTCAACCAAAGATAAAGTTCTTCCTAATTCATTATGATGAATATCAGCTTTAATAAATTTTAATTCATTATTAAATTCCTCTCTTTTTATAGTGAAAAATAGAGAGAGTAAACTTCTAGTTAATTCAAGTTTTGGTTTAGTTATAATATCTTCTAGAAAATCAAATATTTTATCCATTCCATAATCATCAGCTGTAAGAAGGTATGTTCTTACAATGGAACTAGTGTGTACTGGAGAGTTATCCTTAACCCAAGTAGTAAAAAGAGAATCTAAACATCTATTCAAGTCATCTATATTTACAAATTCTCTAATAGTTTTTCCTATTTCAATATCTTCAGAATTGTTATTATTCATATAAAGAGCTACATATAGTTTGATAACTCTTTCATCAACAAAATCATCAGAGTTTTTCTTTCTTACCATAGAATAAGCTTCTGATTTAGGATAGAAAATATCTTTTTTATAGTTGTCATAGATTGAAAATACATAATTTTCAAGTTGAGAATAGATACTGAAATCCTTTCCTTTATTACTTTCCCAAACTTTTTTTAGAGCTTTAATATTTGCTAAAACTCTTTTATTTTTTGTTTTAGAAAGTTTTTCAATCTCTTCACTACACTCTTTCTCACTATCTTTTAGTATATCAAATATCTCTTCAAGAATAAATCCATCAGACGTAGACAGATATGAAAGTAGCTTAGTTACATCAAAGTTATAATCTGTTTGATAAGAAAGTCTTAAAACCTCATCAAGTGTATAATCTATGAATGTCTTTTTTTCAAGTAATTCGTAGAAAATATCTTCATTATCCTTTAAAAATTTTGAAAATTGCTCTTCAGATAAGATATTTACAAAGTCAATAGTTCCACTAATTAGAAATTTTTTACTGATAGAGGTATTTTTAGACAAAATCTCCCATGGATTTTTACCATTATTTTTTAATCTTTCAAAATGAGCAACCATATTTATAAATTCATTTATGTCCCATTTATTATTCTCATAAAATTTAGAAAGTGTAGCTATATATTCCTCAACATCTGAATAAGTTAACATATATCCTAAAGTATTGATAAGCTCCACTCCAAGTTCTCTATCTTTTGTTTCTTCTAAGGTTTCAAGAAGAGTTTCTATTTCAGTTTTAAATTTACTGATAAAATTTATTTCTAAATCCTTAGATATAAAATTATTATTGATAAGTATTCCTAAGATATAGGCTCCAAGCTCAATATTTTGTAAAAGCATTCTCTCTAGAACTTCAAGTGCTTTTTCATGATTATCTAGTATAAATTTTCTCATAGGAGTTACTATATTGTATTTCTCACTTCCTCTATATAGATATACAAGTTTATAGATAAAAGGAAGCTTAGAGTTATTAACTAAATCAAAATACTCGTTTTCATCTTCTGTTACTAAATTTTCTATAGAATAAGAGAAAGTAAGTATTTCAAATAATCCAGAGATAGTTTTTCTATTCTCATTTTCAATATTTAATGTAAAGTAGATGTTTTTTAAGAAATGAATCAATTCTTCATCAAAATTTATAACATCAGTATCCTTTAAGCTATTTGCTAACTCAGTTGCATTAAAATCATAGTTTAAAATATTTTTTATTCTTTCACTTGAGTAGATTTCACAAAGAGAGTTTAATATGAAAGCTTCAACAGCAGATGCATCTTTTTCAATTTTAAGGGTATATTTCAATTTTAATATTTTAGCAATAAGGTATCTATTTTTTTTACTATTATCAGAAGATAGATAGTATTCTAAAAAACTTGGGAATTTTTTATTTACATCTTCGATCATAGAATAGAGTATCTCTTCATCATTTATATTAGTGAAAATGTATTCTAAATCTTTAGCTAAAAATTCATTATCTATCCCTAAACTTTTATATATAGTTGTTTTATTACTAAAAGGGCAAGAAGATAATTCAGCTATTAATTTATCTGGGCAGTAAGTGTATCCTAATGTAAATAATCTCTTAATGATATTACTATCTTCACTTTTTTTAAGAGTTTTATTTTTATTAAAAAGATCTAGCTCAGAAAAAAGAGTATGGTTATAAAATTTTATCTTATTTAACTCAGATTTAGAAAACTCTATATCTTCTTCATTAAATAAATAGTTCTCAATTTTTTGCTTGAGAGCTTTATTACAGCTACTTAATAAATATTTTGATATTTTATCTTTACTCATAGGCTCCTCCATCATTGATTTTATTCACTACTATTTTACCACATAATTTAAATATATCCTAATTTCTTATTAGAATAAATGTGGTATAATGATATAAAAGAGAAAAAATCTCTAAAGGGGGAATTAGACTATGAATAAGAGGGTGTTAAGTTCTAGTTATATTGGAGTGGAGTCATTTTTAGTTGATGTGGAAGTGGATATAAGTAATGGACTTCCAAATTTTTCAATAATAGGTTTAGGGGATACAGCAATTTCAGAGAGTAAGGATAGGATAAGGACAGCATTAAAAAATAGTGGATTTAAATTAGAACCCAAAAAAATTATAGTAAATCTATCTCCAGCAGGAGTAAAGAAAGAGGGAGCTCATTTTGATTTACCTATTGCTGTGGGAATAATGATGGCAATGGGATTTTTGAAAGATAGATATAGTATTTTGGATAACTATCTTTTTTTAGGAGAACTTTCACTAACTGGAGAGATAAAAAGAGTAAGAGGAGCATTAAATAGTGTAATATTTGCAAAGGAAAAGGGGTATAAGGGAGTTGTATTACCAATAGAGAACTATCAAGAGGCAATTTTGATAAAAGGAGTGGATATAATTCCAGTAAAAAATCTTCAAGAGGTAGGAGAATTTATCTCTAAAAATATAGTGAAGAGTGTACAAGAGCAAATTCTTTTACCTAAGGAGGAGAGTGAATTAGATTTTTCTGATGTAAAGGGACAAAGTATGGCAAAGAGAGCTTTAGAGATTGCTGCTGCTGGAAAGCATAACATAATTTTAATAGGAAGTCCGGGCTCTGGAAAAACCATGCTTTGTAAAAGAATTACAACAATACTACCACCTTTAAATGAACAAGAGATAATTGAAAGTACAAAAATATATAGTATAGCTGGAGAACTTTCAGAGGGAAGACCAATAATAAACACCCCACCTTTTAGGGCTCCACACCATACAAGTACCCCTGTAGCTATAATAGGTGGGGGGAAAAAAGTTGTTCCTGGAGAGGTTAGTCTTGCTTCAGGAGGAGTACTTTTTTTAGATGAATTGGCAGAGTTTCCAAGAAGTGTTTTAGAAAGTTTGAGACAGCCATTAGAAGATGGAGTTGTATCTATATCAAGAGCTCAATATAGAGTTGAGTTTAAGACAGATTTTATCTTTATTGGAGCAAGTAATCCATGTCCATGTGGATTTTTACTAGATGATAATGGAAGATGTAATTGTACTTCGACTGAGATAAATAAGTATATGAAAAAGATATCCGGTCCAATTATGGATAGAATAGATTTACATGTTGAAATGAGAAAGTTAACAGATGAAGAACTTATGAACTATAGTATAGGAGAGAGTTCTAATAGTATAAAAGCTAGGGTTATGAAAGCAAGAGAACTACAGAAAAGAAGATACGGAGAAGGAGTATATAACGGAACTATATCCCAAAAACAGATACAAAAATATTGTAAATTATCTGAAGAGAATAGAGAGTATTTTAAAAAAGTAATTCAAGTTATGGAAATTTCAGCAAGAGGATATGATAAAATTTTAAAGGTAGCTAGAACAATAGCTGACTTAGAGGGAAGTGAAAATATAGAGAAGGAACACTTGATGGAGGCTGTTTCTTTTAGAAATAAATAAAAAGTTAAAAAATATAACTTTTTTCTCAAGATTATGGTATAATAAGAATTATTTACTTTAAAAGTCAATTTTTAATTGGAGGAGAAAATGAGAGAGGAAAAATATGATATCAGTTTTCTAAATGAAGAAAAAATTAATAATATATTAAAATCTGCAACTGAAAAGGCTAAGGATAGAAAATATGTAGAAGAGATAATCGAAAAAGCAGCCTTAGCAGAGGGAATAACAGCAGAGGAATCAGCAGTTCTTTTAAATATTGAAGATAAAGAGTTACTTAAAAAAATGTTTAAAGTAGCTAAGCAAATTAAAGAGAAAATATATGGTAAAAGAATAGTTATGTTTGCTCCACTGTATGTAAGTAACTATTGCGTAAATAATTGTGTTTACTGTGGATATCAACACTGTAATGAGGATTTAAATAGAAAAAAATTAACAAGAGAAGAGTTAGTAAATGAAGTAAAAGCTCTAGAGAAATTAGGTCATAAAAGAATCGTTTTAGAGGCTGGAGAGGACCCAATTAATTGCTCTTTAGACTATATATTACAATGTATTAAGGACATTTATTCAATCAAGTTTGAAAATGGAAATATAAGAAGAATAAATATAAATATAGCAGCTACGACAGTGGAAAATTATAAAAAATTAAAGGAAGCTGAGATAGGAACATATACTTTATTCCAAGAGACATTCCATAAGCCAACTTATGAAAAATTACATCTTTCAGGTCCTAAAAAAGACTACTATTATCATACAACTGCTATGTTTAGAGCTAGAGAAGCTGGAATAGATGATGTAGGTATTGGAGTACTATATGGATTATATGAGCATAAATATGAGACAGTAGCTATGATATTGTATGCTAATGAGTTAGAGAGAGCTACTGGAGTAGGACCACATACTATATCTGTGCCTAGATTAAGAGAGGCAAGTAATGTTACTCTTGAACAATATCCGCATCTTGTAAATAATGAGGAGTTTAAAAGATTAGTAGCTGTATTAAGATTGGCTGTTCCATATACAGGAATGATACTTTCAACAAGAGAGGAAGCTAACTTCAGAGATGAGGTTATTGAATTAGGAATTTCACAAGTAAGTACTGGTTCTTGTACAGGTGTAGGAGGATACTCTGAAGCCAATGAGAATACTGCTCAATTTGAAGTAGGAGATCATCGTTCTCCAATGGAGATGTTAGAGAGTTTAATAAATAGTGGATATATCCCAAGTTACTGTACAGCTTGTTACCGTTCAGGAAGAACAGGAGACAGATTTATGGAGATAGCTAAGAGTGGAAAAATAAATGTTATGTGTGAGGCTAATGCCCTTATGACATTAAAAGAGTTCCTATTAGATTATGCAGATGAAGATCTTAAAAATTTAGGAAGCAAAGCAATATTAGAAGCTTTAGATAAGATGCCAGATGAGAATTTTAAAAATAAAATAAAGGGATTCTTGAAAGATATCGAGAACGGAGCTAGAGATATCTCTGTTTAAAAAATATATTTAAATAAAAAAACTGTTATACTTCTAAATTAAGAGTGTAACAGTTTTTTACATTATATAAATATTATTCTTGATTTTTATTTTGTAAAAATCAAAGTTATAAGTTATTCATTATCTTTTGAGTATAGAATATACAATTAAATTAAGATGTGATATAATTTATATTAAAGTAGAAAAAATTAATATATAAATTTTTTAGGGAGTAGGAATTATGAAGGAAAGATTGAAAAAGTATATTAGGAAAAGAGCAATATTTGGTTTAACAATACTTTCATTTTTTATGATTCTATCTATTTTTTCACTATTAGTAGTGAAAGATAAAATTTTAGATAATATACAGCTAATGGGGAAACAAATATCAGAACAATTATTAATAAAAGAGAATGAAAAAATTGGAAATTATGAGATGTTTGTTAGAACTGCAGGAATTTGGTTAAATGACCAAATAGAGAAACACAAATCTGATGATGAGTTAAGAGAGTGGATGAAAGAATATACAGATTATATTAATCAGGAGTTAAATACTAAAAAAGTAGAAATCTATGCGGCTATAGATAAAAAAATTATAGGTGTTACTTATTGGAAAGGAAATGAACATTTTAATGTAGATGAAGCTGAGTGGTATAATTTGGCTATATTGACTAACGGAAAAGTTATTTATACAGATACTTATAAAGATATCAGAACAGGAGAGTCGAGTTTTACAGTAGCTAAAAAAATAAATGAGAATGGAGATGTTTTAGCTGTAGATATATATTTAGACGAGTTATCAGAACCAGGATTTTATAAGGATTTACCTCTTGGAAGTTCATATTTTCTTTGTGATGCTAAGGGAAATATAGTTTATAGTATACATAGAAGTAAAAATAGTGAAAATGAAATAAATAGATATATTCAAAAGGTAATATATGAGATATTAGATGGAAAACATGATGTAGCAGATTCTTTTACTATTGATTTAGAAGGGAAAAAAAGAGGAGTGTATTACTCCTTATCAAAAAATGGATGGATATCTATATTAACAATACCGTATACCACTTTATTAATTGAAGTAGAGGAATTATATTACTTTTATATAGGAAGCTTCGTATTACTTATATTAATAGGAATAGTGTCTTATTATAGAGAAGTTTGCTTGAATAAAAAAATAGAAGAAACTAATGAAGCTGTAAGAGTTTTAGGAAATTCATATTATGCTATTTATAGAATTGATTTTAAAAAAGAGAGATATTTTATGTTAAAGGGTTCTGGGTATATGCAAGAACTATTATCTCGTTCGGGAAATTATCAAATTTTTATAGAAGCTTTAATCGAAGTAATAGAACCAGAAGCAAGGGAAGAATTTAGAAAAGGATTTTCATTAGAAAGCATCAGAGATTTAGTTAAAAGAAGAGTAAAGGATTTTGGTGGGGATTTCAAAAGAAAATTTGGTTCAGAATATAAATGGGTAAACGTAAGAGTTCTTTATGATGAAGCTTTAAGTATTAATGAAGTTATTTTATGTTTTAAAGAGATTAATGATGAGAAGAAGCAACAATTAGAACACACAGAATTACTAAAAGATTCATTGAAAACAATGGAAAAAAATATGAAATCTAGAAATATATTTTTCTCAAATATGTCCCACGATATGAGAACTCCTTTAAACGGAATAATTGGTTTATCTGAGTTGGCAAAATCTCATGTAGAAAGTCCAAGTGAAATATTAAAATATCTAGAAAAAATTAATAGTTCAAGTAAACAACTTTTAAATCTAATAAATGATATTTTAGATTTGTCTAAAGCAGACTTCGGAAAATATAAATTGAATAGAGAGGAATTTTCTCTAAAAGAGAGTATAGAAGAGAGTCTAATTCTTTTTGAAGTAGATGCTAAAAAAATGGAAAAAGATTTTGAAGTTATATATAAAATAGAAAATAATAGAGTTATTGGTGATTTTAATAAAATACGTCAAATTTTAAATAATATTATCTCAAATGCTTTTAAATATACAAGAGTTGGAGATAAAATAACTTTAACAATAGAAGAGATAAAAAGAGAAAAGTATTCTAATTTCCGTTTTGAAGTAAAAGATACCGGTTATGGAATGACTGAAGAATTTTTAGAAAGAATATTTCTTCCTTTTGAAAGAGAAACAAGATTTGGAGCTAAAGGTATAAAGGGAACTGGTCTAGGAATGCCGATTGTAAAAAATCTAGTTACACAATTAGAGGGAGAGATTGCTATAACAAGTGAAATAGAGAAGGGAACAACAGTTTCTATAATTATTCCATTGGAGATTTCTAAAGAAAAAGTGGAAGTAAAAGTCAAAGAAGAGAACGGATTTGAAACTTCACTTGAAGGAAGAACAATATTAATTGCTGAAGATAATGAGATTAATATGGAAATAGCTACAGAATTTTTACAAATGAAAGGATTAAATATAATACAAGCTTGGAATGGATTGGAGGCAGTTGAGAAATTTGAAGCTTCTAAAGTAGGAAGTATTGATGTTATACTAATGGATATGCAAATGCCAGAGTTAGATGGATGTGAAGCAGCTAAAAGAATTAGAAATCTAGGTAGAAGTGATGCTAAGAGTATTCCAATAGTGGCAGTAACAGCCAATGCTTTTCCTGAGGATATATCAGCAACAACTTTAGCAGGAATGAATGGACATATATCTAAGCCGATAGATTTTAATATATTAGAGAAGAAATTGAAAGAATATTTAAAAAGAAAGTAAAGGAGTAGATGATGAATAATAGAGATACGATTCTAATAGTTGATGACCAAGAAATCAATAGAGCAATATTAAGTCAAATTTTTATAGAGAAATATCAAATTGTAGAAGCTGAAAATGGAAAAGTGGCCTTAGAATATATAAAAAATAATAAAGAAAGAATAGTAGCGATATTATTGGATATAATAATGCCAGAAATGGATGGAATGGAGCTATTAAGAATTCTAAAAAAAGAAGAACTAGAAGAGAATATTCCTATTTTTTTAATAACAGCAGATACCTCTCAAGAGAAAATGAGAGAGGGATATGAATTAGGGGTAAATGATATTATCGAAAAACCATTTGTTCCATTTTTTCTAGAAAAAAGAATAAATAGTATTGTAGAATTATATAAAACAAAGGAAAGATTAAATAATATAGTTGAACATCAAGCTGAAATTATTGAGGAGAAAGTAAAGGATATAAAAATTTTGAGTAACACTATGCTTGAAACATTAGCCTTAGCTATTGAGTTTAGAAGTGGAGAGACAGGTCAACATGTACAAAATATAAGAAAGTTAACTTTTAAACTTTTAAGAAAATTAAAACAGGAAAATTATGAAGAATGTGTAAACTTAACAGATGAAGATATAGAAAATATTACAAATGCTTCTATACTACACGATATAGGGAAAATAGCTATTCCAGATGCTATATTAAATAAACCAGGAAGATTTACTCCAGAAGAGTTTGAAATAATGAAAACTCATTCAGCAAGGGGAGGCGAGATAATAGAGAGGATACCATGTAAAGAAAAAAGACCATTATTTAGATATGCTTATGATATTTGTCGTCATCATCATGAGCGTTGGAATGGAAAGGGATATCCTGATGGTTTAGTTGGAAAAGAGAATAAAATTTGGGCTCAAGTAGTAGCTTTAGCAGATGTTTATGATGCTTTAATAAGTAAGAGATGTTATAAGGATCCATATGAAAGACAGAAAGCTGTTGATATGATAGTGAATGGAGAGTGTGGAGAATTTAATCCAGAGTTGATAAAAGCTTTTATAGAGATAGAGAAAGAATTATAAAAAATAATAAAGGATATTAATATTTAAAATTGATTTTTTCAAAGTAATATAGTATAATGAAAAAAAGGAAATATGGCAAAATAACGGCAACGTTATGACGCAAAGCTATAGGGTCTTATGGAGACAGCCAGTTGCAACTTAAAAGATATAAAAATCTTTCAAGTTGCATTTTTTTTAATCAAAATAAAAAGTTTAGGAGGATATTATGAAAAAATTATTATTATTATTTGGAATTATGTCTAGCTTATTAATGGGAGAGAATGAAAAATCTGTAGATGTACAAGTTACAGCAAGGGTAATAAAACCTATTGAAGTTGTAAATAAAAAGGATGTAGAATTTGGAACTATTGTAGTTGGACAAGAGAATGTAAAAGCAAAGTCAAATGGTTCTATAACTTTTTCTGGAGAGGAAAAAATAAGAGTAAGTTGGAAAGCTGAAGATGGTCACGGATTTAATAAGATAAATGATCCGATAGTGGTTACTATAGCTAATGGAGAAAATGAGATTAAGACACTAATATCAACTGAAGAAGTTTCAAATGGAGTTTTAAACTTAAATGGTACTCAAGAAACAATAGTGTTTAGTGGAAAAATAGATAAAGTACCAGAAGTGGCTCCAGGTAGTTATTCTGGAAACTTCACAGTAAGAGCAGAGTATATAGATTAATAAAAAAGAGAAATAGAGGGAGGATTGAGTTGCGAGTGAAAAGATTAGTATTTTATTTTTTCCTAATAACTAGTATAGTTTTTGGGGGAGAAGGGTTAAAGGTAGGATATCCTTTAAATCTTACAGATATGTATTTTTACAAAGATTTAGAAAGTATTGCCTATAAAGGAATTTATAGTGATTTATTAAAGGATTTTAATAAAGATGGTAAATATGATTTTGAGTATCAAGGTGGAAATGAAACAGGAGATTTAGTTTTAAGAGTAACACAAACTGAAGAAAATGGGAATTATAACTATATAGTTACTCCATTTAGTTATAGAGCGGTTGTGTTAGTAAATATGGATAGTATGTTTACTAAGGTAGATGATTTATATGGACTAACAGTAGGATATATAAAAAATCAAAGAGGAATAGAAGCGATTGAAGGTAGAAATAAAGGAGTAGAGTTTTATAAGACTTCTTTTGAAAATGAAAATCAAGCAATATTAGCTTTAAAAAATAAAAAAGTAGATGCTATTGTTTTAAAAGATTGGAATGAAAGTAATCCATTAGAAAAGAATTTTAGAGTAATTAGTACTGTACTTACAAAGGAACAAATTGGAGTTAATAAAACAAAAGTTGATTTATATGAAAGTCTAAAAAAATATTTTGAAACTTTAAATGATACGACTCTTAACGAGATTGTTGATAAAAATAGAATAGCTTTTTATACATACCTTTTAAAAGATACTCCAGATTATAGTTTTATAAAGGAGAAATATAAGAGTTTAAAAATATCTTTACCAAAAGATAAATATTATTTACCAATTTACTATGAAGAAAATGGAATATATAAAGGGTTATTATTTAATATCTTAGATGATATAGAAAAAATAGTAGGAATACCTTTTGAAGTTATAGCTGATAGAGAAAAAGCTGATATAAGAGGATTATATATAAGTAAGGAAACAGATGCAAATCTTGTAGCTACAAAACCTTACTATAAAACTGACATAGCTGTTGCAAGTACAAAAAAATCTTATTTGATGACAGAGATAAGCGATTTGGATAACTCAAAAGTTATAGTAGTTGAAAATCAAACTGTAGGAAAGTATGTAGAAGATAGAACTGAGGGAGTAACTTTGGTGACAGCTCCTACAATTCAAGAGGGAGTAAATAAACTAATTGCTGGAGAGGGAGAATACATAGTTTCATATAGTAACCCTTTAAGAGGGGTAATTTTAAATACCTTTGTTGATAAAAAGGTGGGAATTATAGGGAGAATTAATGAAAAATTTGGTATCTCTATGGGAGTAAAAGCAGATGATGAAGCACTATTTAATATAATTAATACAATATTAAATAGTTATTCAGTAGAAGAAACAACATTAGAAACAAATAGAACAGCTCAAGTAATAATAAAAACAGACTATTCTATGGCTGCTAAAATTGGAATTCCATTAGCAATTATAGCTCTTATATTAGCAATAGCTTTAAGAAAGGCTGTAATTAATAAAAGAAAAGCAGAGAAAATAGGTAATACTTTATTAGAAACAATGGTAAAGGTAAATCAATTAAAACAAACAGAGTCAGGATTACATGCTAAAAGAATATCTCTTCATGCTGAAGTTTTAGGAGAGAAGTTAGGATTATCAAAAGATTTAATAGATGGAATGAAACAATATGCAATAATCCATGATATTGGAAAAGTTATTGTTCCAGCTGATATCTTAAATAAGAGTGGAAAGTTAACTCCAGAAGAGTTTGAAGTAATGAAAAAACACTCAGAGTTTGGATATGAGATTATAAAAGAACTTGAATTAGGTAAGATAGCAGAAAATGTAGCTAGATATCACCATGAAAAATGGAATGGAAAGGGATATCCATTAGGATTAAAAGGAGAAGAGATTCCATTAGAGGGAAGAGTAATAGGTATTTTAGATGTATATGATAGTATGAGAGAGGATAAAGTATATAAAAAAGGATTATCTCATCAAGAAGCGATTGAAATTATTAAAAATGAGAGAGGGGTAAGTTTTGATCCAAAAATAGTAAAAGTGTTTTTAGAAAATGAAAAACTATTTGAAGATATCTATAACAAAACTTCTGGAAAAATAGATCTAGTAGAAGAGTACTATAGAATAATGAAATAAATGCAATAGGCAAAAAGAAGGTGAAGACTTGAAAAATAAATTTTTGATTTTCTTATTTCTTGTTTGTTCTTCAATAGGTGTTTTGGGGGAAAATATTGGAAATATAAAAGAAGAGTTTTTTATAACAGAATATACAGAAGAAAGCTCAACTGAAAATCTAAAAATAGAACAGGAATTGATGATACAGACTGTAGATCCTGTGAAATTAGCAGATAGTTATTCAAGAAGAGTAACAGGCTTAATTTATGATACTCTTTTTGTAAATAGTAATGGAGAGATTGTTCCAAATTTAGTTGAAAGATATAATTGGCAAGAGGAAAATAAATTATTTATAAAACTTAAATCAGGAATAAGATTTCATGATGGAAGTGAGCTTACTTCTAAAGATATTGAGAATTCGTTAATGAGATTAAAGAAAGAGGGTACAGTATCAGAGATGTACAACTCTATTCTAGGAATAGAGATAGTAGATAAGTATAGTTTTATAATTAATTTAAATATAAGAGATGGATTATTATTAAATGCTTTATCAAACTCTTTTTCAAGTATTGTAAAAGTGGATAATGGTAAATTTTATGGAACAGGACCATATTCAATAGAAGTTTTTAATGAAGGTGTTTTAAAATTAAAGAATTTTGATAAATGCTTTGATAGAAATGAAAATATGTATAAAGAGATAGAGATAAGATGGGATCTAAATCCTAATCAAAGAATCATAAAGTATACGAATGATATTAACAATTTTGTTTTTGATTTGTATAAAGAGGATATAGAGAAGGCAGAGGATTATGATTTACTAAGTGATGAAGCAGTAGTAGAGAAAAGTCCAATTTATGATACTTTAGGATTGATGTTTGGAAAAAAATATACTATAGATGAGAGAGTAGCTATAGAGAGAGCTATATATCAAAATGTAGATGGTTTTTTCCCAGAAGATTTAGTTGAAGCAGAGCTTTCTAAGATTGATAAAAATTATAATTTAAATGAAGCTAAAAAATTAATTAGTGAAGTAGGTTTAAAATCTAAGAAAATAGATATAATGGTCTTAAATACTGAACATAATATGAAAATTGCAAATTATGTTAAGAAAAATTTAGAAGACGCTGGAATGAAAGTAACTTTACTTCCTCATGGAATGATATCTTTTTATCAAAAACTTTATGCTAGAGATTATGATACTGCAATATACAATATAAATATTAGTACAGTTTATCCAATATTAAGTTTGGAAAAAATACTGATCTATGATATAGGGGATAAGGAAACAGCGAATGCTTTACTTCCTTTTATTGAATTGATGAGAAAAGAAAAAAATCCTGAGAAAGTAAAAAAAATATTTGATAAGGTTTTATCTTTGGTTAATAAGAATATGTTATATATTCCTATTGAACATAAGGAAACTTTCCAAATAGCTGAAGAAGAGAATATGAAAAGATTTCATAAGATAGTAGGATATTAATCAGATAAAAGGGGGAGAAGGGAAATGAAAAGATTATATTGTATAATACTAAGCTTGATATTATTTTCTTTTTCTTATGGAGACAATGAGTATACAGCTTATATAAAAAGAGTTAACTCAATTGGTACTTTTATAGGAGATACAGCACAAGGTGTAGAGTATAATTTTGATATATGTATTGAACCAAGAAATAATGGAAATGCTTTAGAAGACGATTATTTTATTAAAGAAGATAAAGCAGAGAATAGCAAAATAATTATGACTCTAGATAAGATACAATTGCTTGAAGGAAGACCAAAATATTACTTTCCTATTAACAGTGATAATAAGTTAGATGAGATGAAATTGAAAGTGACTGGAAGAATAAATTTAAAAAATGGAATTGAGAATCTAGTTGGTACAGAGAGAATAAAAATTGGTGATATACAAGAAAAAAATCATAAAAGAGGAGTTTATTTAACATTTGACTATAGTATACTAAAAAAAGAGGATACAGTAAGTTTAAGAGTTGTAAGAGATATGGACTTAGGAGTAGCTGTAGCTGGATATCCATTAAGAAGTAGTAAACCAGCTATTGTAGAGATAAAAGGAATAAAAAGTAATGGAGCAAGAGTAGAAGTAGAAAAAGAAGTAGCAATCATAAATGAAGCTAAGAAAAGCTCTTTAAATGTAATGCTTGACGTAGAAAATTATAAAGCACGTCAAACTAGTGATAAATCAGTTATAGAGTTAAAACCAACAAATGATTCTGTAGAGATAAAAATAAATGGATATAGTAAAACAGAAAAAAATACGCCATCTGGAGTATATAAAGGAGCTTTTAAAGTGAGAGTGATTTACTGATGTGGAGACTAAAAAATAAGTTATCAATCATAGGGATAATTGTTTTTTTATTAGGAACTCAGACAGTGTATACTAAAAATCCAGAGAAAGATATCGAGGATGTATATTTAGAGATAAGAGCTGAAAGATTAAATGATGATTTCTATATGATAAAGTATGATAATAGTAAAAATGAAGCATATATAGGGTTAAAATCATTTTTCTTCTTTTTACAATTATTTAGTTTAGATGTAAATACTCAAAACTATACAGTTAGTGGAATGATAAACGGAAAAGATATATCTACAAGATTTACTCAAGATGAAGCCTTTGTAGATGAAAATGATGAGTTATATGTAAAAAGTAAAGCATTAATTGAAAAAATGGATTTTGAGTATCTAACTTTAGACATGGAAACTTTAGTCTTAGATGTAAATCCTAATTTCGTATTACCTTATGAAGAGAAAGAGCAAGGAAGAGTAGAGAGACTTAGATTAGAGGAAAGAAAAGTACTTGAGGGAGAGCAATTTGATTTAGAGATGAAAAGAAAATTGATTTCTCCAGGGATATTGAAGTTAAAGTATGACTTAAATGATGTAAAAAATAGTGATGATTATAACTTTAGTTATGAGTATGGTTCACAACTTCTATATGGTGAACTTTATGTATCTGGAGATATAAAGCCTGAAAGTGAATTAAATGAGATCAATTTAAAATATACTGATATTATAGAAGATAATGATTTAACAATAGGATATTTAGATACTACTTTTCCTAGTTTTGCAAGTTTAGAGTCAGATTTAATAGGGATAAGTTTGGATAACTACGATACATATTCACAAACAGAGAATGGAATAACAGTAATTAGAGGAGAAGCAGATGATGCGGATTCGATAGAGTTATATAGAAATGGAATGTTAGTAGATTACTTAACTTCTCCACCAAGAAATTTTGAATTTAGATTGGCAGATGGAAGTACTAATGCAAGATATTTATTAAAAATATATTATAAAAATGGTGGAATAGAGGAGAGATATGTATATTCTTTAAATGATATGGATGCTCTTGCAAAAGGAAAATGGAAGCCAGTTATTCAAATAGGAAAAACAAAAGAAAAAGGAGATTTTCAAGCATTAGTTAAGAGTTACTATGGGGTAACAGATAAGTTTACTCTAGGAGCAGGATATCTGAATTTAATTAACTCAGATGGAAGAAACTTGAAAATGATAGAGAATGACTTTATCTATAATACAAGACATCTGAATTATCCAACTTTAATTAACTTTACGAATTATTATGAAGTAGATAAGAATGAAGAGAGTTATAATTTAAGTATTAGTCAAAATATAAATGATTATGAACTAAAATTTACAGAGGAAAAGTATTCACCATTTGTTGTAGGAGAAGAGGGAACAAAAAAATATGATTCGTTATCTTTGTACAAACCTTTTGAATATAATTCATATGAAATAGGAGTGTCTAAAACTACAGAGTTAATGAGATCCTTTAATACAAATGAGAGCATAGAAAATACTACAAAAGATATTTATGGTGCTTTCTATACATCCTATTTTAATCCATGGTCATTTTCTTTTAGAGTAACTAGAACTTTAAGTGGAGACTATAAATATATAACTTATGAACCAAGTATCTCTTATTCGGGTTGGGCACTTATAGTTTTAGATGCAGAAATAACAAAGTATGATGATTATAGTAAATATTTTGAATCATATGGATTAAGAGCAGATAAAAGAAGAGTAGAGATATTGAAAGATAGATTGTATATGGATCTAGGTTTAGAAGCAAAATTTGTAAAGGGAGTTACTTCAGGAAATAAAGATAGCTTTGTTTATGGAATTACATTCAGTATGGATTTAGAAGATTATATCAATATAGATGTAAATAGTGATATAGAGGTTGCAGATAATGGAAAAAGTACTTCTACTACTGGTTTAACAGTAACTAAAGCAATAAATTTAGCAACTCCTTTAGCAAAAATGGATAATGATATATCTGTTAATAACTATACAATTCAAGGAAAAGTTTTCTTAGATAGAAATGGAAATGGAGTATATGATAAGAAAATAGATGTTCCTTTAGAAGGTGTTGGAGTTTTAATAAATAACCAAGAATTTTTAACAGATAAGTATGGAAACTATCTAGGAGATAATTCAATTATAGACGAGATAATAACACTAGATGTAAATAGAAAAACAATAGATCCTATGTATAAAAATTCTAAGGGAACTATAAGAATAAAAGCACGTAACTCTAACTCTTTAAAGGTAGATATTCCGATCGAAGTAGTATCAATGCTAACTGGAAATATTTGGAATACAGAAGACTTTACAGAGAGAGAGTTTACTCAAAATATTGTTATGTCAAGTATTCAATTAGAAAAAGATGGAAAGGTTTATAAAGAGATAGACCCAGAGTTTGATGGATTATTCTTCTTTGACGATATTCCTCCTGGAAAATATAATATGAAATTTATTTATTTAGGACAGGAAAATGTTAAGTTTTCACCTGAAAATATAGAGGTAAATGTAAAATTACAAGATCCAGATGAAGGAGAGTATTTTGAAGGTTTAGATACTAAGATGGTAAGAGAAGAAGAGGTAGAAAATACAGAGGATATTAATAATTATTAAAAAGGAGTAATAACATTGAAGAATTCAAATTTAGTGAAAATTTTTATGATTATGTTTCTATTTACCTGTTCTTATGCTGAAGTAAACAGAGTTGCAAAACTTAGTGATAAAACAGTAAAAAATAATGTAGTATATCTGAAAGGGGAGAAAACTCCCTTTTCGGGTAAAATACAAGATGGGGGAATAGAGCAAGAGTACAGAAATGGAATTAAAAATGGAATATTTAAAGGAAAAATTCAAATAGATGGAAAAGATTACCTATATGAAGGAAAATATGTTGAGGGGATCAAGGACGGAATTTGGACTTTAAAATATTTAAATGGCAAAAAAAGAGCTGTAGTTGAGTATAGTTATGATAAGCCAGTAAATAAATGGAAATACTACTATGAAAATGGACAATTAGAAAGTGAAGAAACTTTTGATAAGAGTGGAGTACTTTCAGGAGAGGTTGCAGTTTATGATGAAGAGAGAAATGTGTTGAAAAAAGCCAATTATTTGAATGGTTTTTTACAAGGAGAAGTAGTTTTTTATGAAAGTAAAGGGGTACTAGATACAGTAGCAAATTTTGATAAAGGAAAACTTAATGGAAAAGTAGAAGTTTTTTCGATAAATAGTTTACAATTAGAGGGAAATTATAAAGACAATAAAAGGGTATCAGTATGGAAACTTTATTATACAAGTGGTGATTTAAAGGTTACTGTTCCATATAGAAATGGATTAAAATCTGGAAAGTCTATTGTATATGATAGAGCAGGAGGAATAGTTCAAGTAAACTATTATAAAGATAACAATGAAGTTACAGCAGATGGAAAATTAATAAGAGAAGCAAAACCATTTAAGGATGGAATAGTAGAAAAATTTAAAAAGTTTAATGCTAATCTAAATAGCTTAAAGGTCAATAAAGCTTTATCAGAAGTTTAGTGGAGGAAATAATGAAAAAAATAATACTTATATTTATCTTAGCAATATTCTCAACATTGAGCTATTCACTGAACTTCTCGATAGCTCCTACAAAATTTGAAGTAGATTTAAATAAAAGAGAGACACAAGAAGCTTTTATAATTAATAATACTTCTTCTCCTCTAAGAATAGAGGTATATTTAGATACACTTGAGGGATATGAAGAAAAAAATTTAAACTCTAATATAGTAATTTTCCCTAAAAAAGTATCAGTGAGACCAGGGGGAAAACAGACAGTAAGATTTAGAGTTAAAGATACAGAGAACCTAAAAGATGGAGAATACAGAAGTTTATTAGTATTTAAAGAGATTCCAAAGGATGTAAAAACTACAGGAACTAATAAAAGTGATGAGATAATTACTGAATTTTCATTTATAACTGAATTAGCGGTTAGAATAATAGGAGTAAAAGGAGAGAAGTAATGAAGAAGATATTAAAAATATGCTCACTTCTATTTACTATTTCAACTCTATCTTTAGCCCTTGAAAGCTATGTAAGTACTACAGATGAAGAGGTTGAAGCAAGATTAAAGATAAGTGCTACAGTTGTTGAGGATGTAAGTGTAGAAACTCAAAGTGTTGAATTTGGAAGTGTAGTATCGGGAGTAGAGAGAAGTAATCCCAAAGTGGATGGGAAGATAAACATTACAGGAGAGATTGGAAGAGGGGTAACTATTGCAATTAACCACAATGGAAATAGAATAGATATGGCAGATAATAGCAAACAGGTAGAATTGAAAAATTCTAAAGATGAGAAATTAGAAGGAATAAGTTATTATCCAGAGTTTTCTAGTGGTATAGAGAAAAAGAAGATAACAGGAAATAAATTTATATTAAATGGTAGAACGGCTACTATGAATGTCGGTGGAAAATTAGTAGTTCCAAAAACAATAAATACAGGAAACTATACTACTAATATGGCAATAAGAGTTTACTATAATTAAGAGAATAGAAGGAGAGACACATGAAAAAGTTAACAGCGAGTTTATTGTTTTTTATTTTAGGTGTTATGTCATACTCTTTAAACTTTACTGTTTATCCAACAAGATTTGAGGTAGATAGTAAGAAAGTAACTACTGAAGAGATGACAATTGTAAATAATACAAATGGTCCACTGAGAGTAGAGATATATCCAGAGGGGGATATAGAGTTTGGAGAAGAGTATAATTTGAATTCAAATATTAAACTTTTCCCTAAGGCTGTAGCAGTAAAACCAGGAGGTAAGCAAGCTGTAAGATTTAGAGTAAAACCTGACACAAAAATGAAAGATGGAGAGTACAGAAGTTATATTACATTTAAAGAGATACCTTATGATATAAAATCTACAGCTAGTGAGGAAAAGAAGGAAGCTGAAGGGGTAACAACAGGAATTAACTTTATAACAGAGATATCAATACCAGTGTTTAGTATAGGAGAGAATAAGATAGTAAAGGGAGAGATGTCGAACTTTAAGTATCATTATGATGGCAAAGATATGGCATTTTCTTTTGATACAAAGTCTGAAGGGAATACTGCTGTAATCTATAAATATAGCTTAAAAATAGATGGAGAGGAGCCTTTAGAGGGAATACTTGGTTATAGCAAAAGAGATGGAGAAGGAAAGTTAGAAATAAGTATGGAACTTAAAGAGGGATTAAAAGGAAAGAGTGGAACATTGAGAATTTATGACCAAGTTAATAAAGAGTATTTTAACCAAAAAATAAAATTATAAAAAATAAAAAAAAGCTTGCAAAAATAAAAAAACAGGTGTACAATTAGAATATAAAGAAAGAAAAATATTTGGCAAAACAGTGGAAACGCTGTGACGCAAAGCTATAGGGCCTTCTAAAATGGCAGCCAGTTGCAGGATAATTTAATTAAATTATCCTTTTTTTATTAAAAAATTTTAGGAGGGATTTATATGAAAAAATTATTATTATTAGCAGGAATCTTAGTAGTTGGAGTAGCATCTTTTGCAGGAGAAGCTGATTGGAGTAGCAATTCAGTAGAAAAAAAATTACAAGTAACAGCAACAGTTGTAAAAAATCTAGAAATAGATACACAGGATGTTAAATTTGGTGAAGTGGCAGCAGGAATGAAAGGAATAGCACCTAAACAAAATGGGAAAATAGAAATAAAAGGTGAGGCTGGAGCAACAGTAAAAGTTATGTTGAAAGATGAAGGTGGGAATGAAGTTAAAAAAGGAACTGTAGTAAGATTATGGGGACCTACTTCATCTAATACTAAAGAAAATATTGATTATCATCCAGAATTTTCTACTAAAGATTATGGATTAGTTGATAATGGTGGTTATGGTTGGAAAGATATAGATGTAAAAGGAAAATTAGATGTACCAGAAAATGCTACTCCAGGTGAATATAGTGCTGTTTTAACAGCTCGTGTTTCTTATGTAAAATTTGCTGATAAATAATTTAATAAAAGCATAATTAGAGATTATTATATACCCTAGTGGGAAACTACTAGGGTATTTTTTATAGAGGGAGAGAAATGAGAAAATTAGGATTATTATTAGGAACATTAGTACTAGGAGTATTAGCTTCAGCTAAGGAAATAGAGCAAGCTCCACCAGAGATATTAGTAGAAGAACCAGTAAAGGTTATAGAAAAAGAGATAATAGTATATAGAGACAGGGAAGTAGATAATAGCTTTAGACCTAATGGTGAGTTAAATCTTGAGTATAGATATTATGGAGATACAGAGAGACAAAATAAAAATAGTTGGAATGGGTATAATAATAATTATTCAAGAACTCAATTAGAGGGAATTATAAATACAACTGAGAGTCAAAAGTTAGAGTTTAGAATAAGAGATTATAACAATTTAAATGAAGATGAGATAGATAGACCTAATTATACAGAGACAAGGTTAAGATACTACTTTGATCATGGGGTATTGTCAGAAAGCAAAATTAATTTTACTTCAAGAGTACACTATATGAAAAATGGGAATGATAACCATGATAAACAAGAGATAGAGTATCAAGCAAGATTTAATTTTGTAGATTACCTATTTAGCAATGAATATGTAAAACCTGTAGATCTAACAATAGCTCCATATTATAGATATACTTGGAATCAAAATAATAGTTCAGACTATGACAATGAGTTAGGGCTTTATTTTAACTTTCAATATGATTTACCATTTGGTTTTGGTACTCAACTAGAAGTAGATACATTTGGATTTCATTTTTATGGAAATGATAAATATGGAAATGTAATTGATGAAGATGGCAAATATAGTGATAAAAATACAGATTTAGCTGTAAAATTTTATATTACTCAAAATACTATACTATATAGTAACGAGAACTTAGTGTTAGATTTTTTTGTTGAAGCTGGATATGACCCATATACATGGACAGCGAAACATGAGAAGGAAACTGATGCTACTACTTACTCTTTAAAAGCAGATCCACAGTTGAGATTATTTTATAATGTAACTCTAGAGTATCAAATTTATACTTTAATTGGAGCAGAGTATAGAAATTGGGATATAACTACAGAATCCACAGCTAAAAATTGGAGATGGCAACCATTTATGGCTTTAGGATTTAATATGGTATTTTAAAAAATGGAAGTATGTGCTGGTAGAGTCAGCTATCAGCACTTTTTTTATTGCTAAAAACTATGCTCTTTGTTATACTTATAGTATATAGATATATAGAATAAAAGGGGTTATTTAGTTATGAGAAACAAATTTTTTGATATGAAAATAATGATAATAGGGATATTATTTACTATATTAATAGTTATCTTTCAAATATATAAACATAGAATAACAGAAGAGAATCAAATTAAAAATGTAGGGATAATTTTAACTAATAAAATAAAGGTTAAGATGGAAGTTTTGGAGGATGTAACAGAGTATTTGAAAGAATTTACTATAATAAGAAAGGGAAATTTATCACAAGAGGATTTTTATAAAATTTCCAAATATTTATATTCACTTTATAAAGATAATGAAATTATGGGGATATTTTATTTAAAAGGTGGAAAAGTTGAATATATATATCCATTGAAAAGAAATGTAGGGACATTAGGTTTAGATATTTTTAAGGCTGAAGATAGGAAAGAAGATGCTTATTTAGCAATGGAGAAAAAACAAGCAGTAGTATCTGGACCATATGATTTATACCAAGGTGGTAGAGGATTAATTATAAGAAATCCGATTTTTATGGAAGAAGAGGATGGTAGTGATAAATTTATTGGATTTAGTGTTGTTATTGCAAAATTTCCAGATTTTATAGATAGTATTGACTTAAATGAGGTTTCAGATTATAACTATAAAATAACTACATTTTCAAATGGAGAGGAAAAATTAATTGCTAAAAGTAAAGGTGAGATGACATTACCTAGAGTATTTACTGTAAACATTTTTAATAATAAGTGGAAAATAGCCTTAGAACCAATTAATTTTCTGGGGAAATTAGATGGAGTTTTGGTTGTATTTGTGAGTTTGATTATTTTGACTCTAATACTATCAAATCTTTCACATAGATATAAAGAAAATCGTATGTTACTTGAAGAGCTAGAATTAGAAAAGGAGTTATTTGAAGTAGCTTTAGAAAATAGTAATATGGTTATCTTTACATATGATGATGAAACTGGAAAAATAATTTTTAGAAATAAAAGATATTTTATAGAGGAATATAGTAATTATACAGAGATATACCCTGAAATGTTAGAGGGAAGTCTAATTATAGAAGAGGGAAAAGAAAAACTTATAGAGATATTCTCGGCGATAAAAGGTGGAAGAAAGAGTGCTTCTTGCATAGTTAAAAAGAAAAATGAAAAATATAGATATATTTGGGAAAAAATAACACTGCTAAATCCCTTTGTTGATAAATATGGTATGAGAAAAATAATTGGAGTAGTTGAAAATATAACTGATTCTAAAGAAAAAGAGTTAAAGTTAGAAAGAGAAAGACATTATAAGAATGCCTTGAATGAAGGTTCTGTATTTTATTTAGAGGGAAATATTACAGCAAATAGCATACTGTTATTAAATGTTGAAAATTTTGAAGAGAATAAAATAGAGTATGAGAGTTTCATAAAAAAATATATAAAAAATAATATTTATGAAGATGACCAAAAATGGCTAGAGAAAGCTTTAAGTATAGAAGGATGTAAAAAAAAATATTTTGAATATGGGAGTAAAGCTTTTACAGTAGAGTATCGTTGTCTTCATGAAGAAAGATATATTTGGGTAAGAGCAAATATTTATTTTACAGCGACTCCTAAAAATGATGAGTTGAATATTGTAATAGTAGTTAGAGATATAGATGAAGAGAAAAAAAGGGAGATGTCTTTAATAAATCAAGCAGAAAGAGATATGTTGACAGGATTATACAATAGAAGTGCTATAAAAAATAGAATAAATGATTTTTTCTCTCATGATGTAAGAAGTGGAGCATTCTTTATTTTAGATTTAGATAATTTCAAAAGTATAAATGATAACTATGGTCATCAATATGGAGATATTGTTTTAAAAGATACAGCAAAAATTTTAGTAAATAGTTTTAGAGAAGAGGATTTAGTAGCTAGATTAGGTGGAGATGAGTTTGTTGTTTTTATGAAGGATATTAAAAGTAGTGAAATTGCAGAAAGAAAAGCAAAATTATTAACTACCGCTTTGAAAAGAGTTTATAAAGAGCAAGGAAAAAAAATAGAGATAAGTGCTTCAATAGGAGTAGTAGTAACTTTCAATAGTAAGAAAGATTTTGAAACTCTTTATTTAGCTGCAGATGACTTAATGTATGATATAAAAAGAGAAAAGAAAGACGGATATAAGTTGGTTGTAAATTTTTAAGGAAAGTTGGTGGAATAGATGATAGATGAAAAAGTTATCCATGATATTTTGCAAGAGGCTGATATAGGAATATGGACAATAGAAATTGATAATAATAAATTACCAAGAATGTTTGCAAATGATACTATGTTAAGTTTAATAGAAGCAAATAAAAATGATACCCCAGAAGCTGTTTATAGAAAATGGTTTGAAAATATAGAGGAAGAGGATTATAAAAGAGTAAATCAAACTGTAGAAGAGATAGTTAAAGTTGGTAAAGCTGAAATAAGTTATTCTTGGAAAAGTCCTAAAAGGGGAAAAACATATGTAAGATGTGGAGGAACATTAGATTCTAAATATTTAGATGGAATTAGAATTTCAGGGTATCATCAGGATATTACTGAACTTACTTTAGCTAAAAAAGAAAAAGAATGGTTAGAGAAATTAAACATTGATATAACAAACTCCTTAGGAATACTTTATGATGGAATATATCGTATTGATTTAGAGAAAAGAGATATTAGTATATTAAAATCTATTTTTTCTAAAAAGAAAATAGAAAAAAAATTAAGTTATGAAGAGTTTTTAGAAATATTGGAAAAGCATTTTGAAGGTGAGGAGATAGAACAACTAAAGGATGATTTTTTAATAAAGAATTTGAAGAAAATTTTAACTCAAAAAGAGAGTGTAAAGATAAGAGAGATAAAGAATAAAAATAATTGGTATGAGTATACAATATTTTTTAAAAAAGAGAGTGAAGAAAATAGATACTTAATAATAACATTAAAAGATATAACTGATAGAAAAAGTAAAGAGGAAGAGAATACAAGAAATTTGAAAGAAGCTTATGAGGCAGCTAAGCAAGCTAACATATCAAAAACTAGTTTTTTATCAAGAATGTCTCATGATATAAGAACTCCAATAAATGCCATAATAGGAATGGTAGGAATAGCTAAAAGAAATTTAGAAGATAGAGATAAAGTAGACGGATGTTTAACAAAGATTTTAAAGGCAAGTAATATTTTGTTGGAGTTAATAAATCAAGTTCTAGATATGAGTAAAATAGAGAATGAAAATTATATAGAAAAAATAGAAACTTTTAATTTAAAAAATCTAACAAATGAATTAAGTCAAATTTATTGTGAATTGGCTAAGAAGAAAAAGCAAGATTATAGTTTAAGATATGAAAACTTAAAAAATGAGTATGTAAAATCGAATATTGTATCTTTGCAGAGGATTTTTACTAATGTTGTTTCAAATGCAATAAAATATACACCAAAAGGTGGTAAAATAGAAATAGTAGTAAGAGAATTAAAAAATGAAAAAGAGGATAGGAAAAGCTATCAGTTAGAAGTTAAAGATAATGGAATAGGAATATCAAAGGAATTTTTAAAAAAAATTTACGAACCTTTTAGTAGAGAAAAAAGTTCAGAAATAGGAACAGGATTAGGAATGTCTATAGTGCATAACTTAGTTTCAATACTAAATGGAAATATAGAAATAGATAGTGAGTTAGGTAAAGGAACAACCGTATATGTGACTTTAGAGCTTGAAATAGAGAGAAAAAAAGAAGAAAAAAGAGAAGAGATAGAAGCTGAAGAAGAGAGATTGGAAGAGCTGAACCTTAAAGGTAAAAAAATATTACTCGTAGAGGATAATGAGTTAAATTGTGAGATTGCTTATGAGCTTTTAAGTCTTACAGGAGCAGAAGTAAAAATAGCAGAAAACGGTACAAAAGCAGTAGAAATTTTTAAAAATTCTAAAATAGGAGAGTTTGATATTATATTTATGGATATTCAAATGCCTATAATGGATGGTTATATGGCTACTAAAAATATAAGAGAGCTTGATAGAGAAGATGCAAGGAGTATAGTAATAGTTGCTATGTCAGCAAATGCTTTTTCAGATGATATTCAAAAAGCAAGATATTATGGTATGAATGATCATATTCCAAAACCTATCGATATAAAAAAAATAATTAATATTTTAAAAGCAATATAGATAAAATATATAGAGTAGGACTTTTACAATTTAGAAGAGGTAAAGGTCCTTATTTTTTATAAAAAATAAAAAAAAACTTGACAAAAAGAAAAAAATATTATATATTTACATTATAAGAATTAGCACTCTTAATAAACGAGTGCTAACAAAAAGGTGGTAAAAATGTCTATAACAGAGAGAGAAAAACTCGTATTAAACGCTATAGTAAACTATTACCTCAATTTTGGTGATACTATAGGTTCTAGGACATTGGTAAAAAAATATGGTATTGATCTTTCCTCAGCAACTATTAGAAATGTAATGGCTGATTTAGAAGATATGGGATTTATAGCAAAAACTCATACCTCTTCTGGAAGAATTCCTACTGATAAGGGATATAAATACTATCTTGATGAACTTTTAAAAATAGAGAAACTTACGAAACAGGAGAAAGAAAATATTGAACTTTCTTATGAGAATCGTGTAAATGAATTGGATATGTTATTACAACATACATCTTCACTTCTTTCAAAGTTGACTACATATGCTGGAATAGCAATGGGGCCAGCTATAATAATAGAGAAGGTAAAAAAAGTTGAGTTAGTACATATAGATGATTATATGATAATAAGTATAATCGTTTTAGAAAATAGAACTGTAAAAACTAAAAAGGTAATACTGACAAATCCAATAACTAAAGATGAGTTAGCTGAGCTTACTGAAGAGATAAATGAGAGATTGAAAGTTGAAGATTTAAGTTCAACAGAGATTGAAAATTTTATATTAGGTAAGAAGAAAATTATTCCTAAGGTAGCACAGCATTATGAGGATGATGGGAAGCTATTTATTAATAATGTACCAAGTATATTTAGAGATAAAAATGTAAATGAAGTTTCAGAAGCATTGGAACTATTTAATCAAAGAAAAGATATCAGAGGAATATTTGAGCATATAATAAATACAAGAAATACTACAAATGGAAGAGTAGAGGTAGTATTTGGAGATGAGCTAGGAATAAAGGAACTAGAGGATTATAGCTTTGTATATTCAACATATAGCATTGGAGATTCACAAGGGGTAATCGGAGTAATAGGACCTAAGAGAATGGCTTATTCGAAGACAATGGGACTTATAAAATATGTAACTCAAGAGGTAAATAAGGTAATAAATCAAAATCAGATTGAGAGAAAGGATGAAATTGATGAAAGATAAAATAAAAGAGATGTTTGGAAAAAAAGAAGAAGATAAAAAAGAGTGTGGATGTGGACCTGAATGTGAGTGCTCTTGTAAAGATGAGAAAGTAGAAGAGCCAAAGCAAGAGGATATATTAGCACAAAAAGATGAAGAAATAGGAAAATTAAAGGCTGAAGTAGAGGATTGGAAACAATCATACTTAAGAAAGCAAGCTGAATTCCAAAACTTTACAAAGAGAAAAGAAAAAGAGATGGAAGAACTTAGAAAGTTTGCTTCTGAAAAGATAATAACTAAACTTTTAGATGGACTAGATAACTTAGAGAGAGCTATAGCAGCTTCATCAGCAACTAAAGACTTTGATGGACTAGTAAAAGGAGTAGATATGATACTAGGACAATTAAAAGGAATTATGGAATCTGAGGGAGTAGAGGCTATAAAGTCAGAAGGAAAGTATGACCCTATGTATCATCATGCCGTAATGGTAGAGGATAACCCAGAGTTTGAAGATGATCACATTGTATTAGAGTTACAAAAAGGATATACAATGAAGGGAAAAGTAATCAGACCATCAATGGTTAAAGTTTGTAAAAAAGGATAATCAAATCATAGTAAATAAAGTTTTAATATAGATAGAGTATTTTAGGAGGTTTTAAAATGAGTAAAATAATTGGTATTGACTTAGGAACAACAAACTCTTGTGTAGCAATAATGGAAGGAGGTAACGTAACAGTTATCCCTAACTCTGAAGGAGCAAGAACTACTCCATCAGTAGTAAACATAAAAGAAAATGGAGAGATCATAGTAGGGGAGATAGCAAAAAGACAAGCTATAACAAATCCAAACTCAACAGTAAGTTCAATCAAAACTCACATGGGTTCTGACTATAAAGTGGAAATATTTGGAAAAAAATACACTCCACAAGAAATTTCTGCTATGATACTTAAAAAACTTAAAAAAGATGCTGAAGCTTACTTAGGAGAAGAAATCAAAGAAGCAGTAATCACTGTACCAGCTTACTTTACAGATTCTCAAAGACAAGCAACTAAAGACGCTGGAGCAATAGCTGGATTAGATGTAAAAAGAATCATTAACGAACCAACTGCAGCAGCACTAGCTTATGGACTTGAAAAGAAAAAAGAGGAAAAAGTTCTAGTATTTGACCTTGGAGGAGGAACTTTTGACGTATCTGTACTTGAAATAGCTGATGGAGTAATCGAAGTTATAGCAACTGCAGGAAACAACCACTTAGGAGGAGACGACTTTGACGCGGCTATCATCAACTGGTTAACTTCAGAATTCAAGAAAGAAACAGGAATAGATTTATCAAATGATAAAATGGCATACCAAAGATTAAAAGATGCAGCTGAAAAAGCTAAAAAAGAGTTATCATCAATGATGGAAACTTCAATATCTTTACCATTCATCACTATGGATGCTACAGGACCTAAACACTTAGAGATGAAATTAACAAGAGCTAAGTTTAATGATTTAACAAGACACTTAGTAGAAGCAACTCAAGGACCTACAAAAACAGCTTTAGCAGATGCTAAATTAAATCCATCTGAAATAGATGAAGTATTATTAGTAGGAGGATCTACAAGAATACCAGCTGTTCAAGAGTGGGTAGAATCATTCTTCGGTAAAAAACCAAATAAAGGAATCAACCCAGATGAAGTAGTTGCAGCAGGAGCGGCTATTCAAGGTGGAGTATTAATGGGAGACGTTAAAGACGTATTATTACTAGATGTAACTCCATTATCATTAGGAATTGAAACTCTTGGAGGAGTATTCACTAAGATGATAGAGAAAAATACAACTATCCCAGTTAAGAAATCTCAAGTGTTCTCAACAGCAGTAGATAACCAACCAGCTGTTACAATCAATGTATTACAAGGAGAAAGAGCGAAAGCTTCTGACAACCATAAATTAGGAGAATTCAACTTAGAAGGAATTCCAGCAGCTCCTAGAGGAGTACCTCAAATCGAAGTAACATTTGATATCGACGCAAACGGAATCGTACACGTATCAGCAAAAGATTTAGGAACTGGAAAACAAAATACAGTAACTATTTCTGGATCAACTAACCTATCTAAAGAAGATATCGAAAGAATGACTAAAGAAGCTGAAGCTAATGAAGCTGAAGATAGAAAATTCAAAGAATTAGTTGAAACAAGAAATAAAGCAGATATGTTAATCTCTTCTACTGAAAAATCATTAAAAGAGTATGGAGATAAAGCTTCTGAGCAAGAGAAAAAAGATATCGAAGCGGCTATAGAAGAGCTTAAAAAAGTAAAAGATGGAGAAGATAAGGAAGCTATAGACAAAGCTATGGAACACCTATCTCAAGTAGCTCACAAATTTGCTGAAGAGATCTATAAAGAAGCTCAAGCTAAGGCACAAGCTGGACAACAAGCAGGAGCTCAAGAAAATAAAAAAGCAGATGACGATGTAGCTGAAGCTGAAGTAGTAGACTAATATAGATAAAAAGTTCTAATGAAAGTATAGAAGGGGAGAAGGGGTTATACCCCTCTTCCCTTATCTTATAATTATAAGGGAGAATGGAATATGGAGATAAGATTAAATAATGGTTTATTAGAAGTTAGATTAGAAAGTTTTGGTGCAGAATTAGTAGGGCTTAAAGATTTAAAAAATGGTAGAGAGTATATGTGGCAAAAGGATCCAAGATTCTGGGCTAAATGTTCTCCTATACTATTTCCTTTTGTTGGAGCTTTGAAAGAAAACAGATATTTTTATGAAGGAAAAGAGTATCAAGTAAAAACAAGACATGGATTTGCAAGAGATTATGAGTTTAAAGTAAATCATCAAGATGAAAAAAGTGTTGAGTTTCTATTTGAAAGTAATGATGAAACACTAAAAATTTATCCTTTTAATTTTAAACTTTATTTAAAATATATCCTAGAGGGAAAAAAGCTTAAGATGGAGTATAGAGTTGAAAATTTAGGAGATAAAAAGATGTATTTCTCTTTAGGAGCACACCCAGCATTTGCACTACCAGTAGGTAATGGGATAGACTATTCTGATTACTATATAGAGTTTGAAAAAGAGGAGAGTGGAGAGATAAAAATAGTAAATAATGCACTAATTGACTCTCAAAAAACAGAAAAAGCTTTTGATGGTAAAAAAATAGTTTTAACAAAAGAGAGATTCAAAAATGATGCTTTGATAATAGAGAATCCTAACTCTTCAAAAGTAAATATTAAAAATGATAAAACTAACTACAATGTAAGTTTTACATATAAAGGATTTACGTATATGGCTTTCTGGAATATGGTAGGAGCTGAGTATGTTTGTTTAGAGCCTTGGTGTGGAATATCTGATTATGATAATTGTAGTGGTAATATAGAAGAAAAAAAAGGTATTGAAGTAATTGGTGTTGGAGAAAAATTTATAAGAAATATAGATATAGAAATTCTATAAATTTAAAATCTATGATATAATTAAAAAAGAGTGTAAAATTATTGTTGAAGGAGAGAGAATATTAAATGGCAGATAAAAGAGATTACTATGAAGTCCTAGGAATATCTAAAGGAGCTTCAGAAGATGAAATAAAAAAAGCATATAGAAAAGCAGCCATGAAATACCACCCTGATAAGTTCAGTAATGCAAGTGAAAAAGAGAAAAAAGAAGCTGAAGAAAAATTTAAAGAGGTAAATGAAGCTTATCAAGTTTTATCAGATGCACAAAAGAAAGCTCAATATGATCAGTTTGGACATGCAGCATTTGAGCAAGGAGCTGGAGGATTCGGTGGTGGATTTGGTGGCTTTGGTGGAGCTGGAGGATTTGAAGATATATTCAGTTCATTCTTCGGTGGAGGAGGTTCTGGATTTGGAGGATTCGGTGGTGGATTTGGAGGTTCATCAAGAAGAAGTTATGTAGAGCCAGGAAGAGACTTAAGATACCAAGTTGAGATAACACTTGAAGAGGTAGCAACAGGAGTAGAAAAAACTCTGAAATATAAGAGAAATGGAAAGTGTAAAAGTTGTGATGGAACAGGTGCAGAATCTGGAAGTGCAATGAAAACTTGTCCAAAATGTAATGGAAGAGGTTATGTAGAGGTAACTCAAAGAACAATCTTAGGTAATATGGTAAGTCAAATGGAATGTGATGAGTGCCATGGAAAAGGAAAAGTACCTGAGAAAAAATGTAAATCTTGTGGTGGAACTGGAATAGCAAAAGAGACAGTTGAAAAGAAAGTAAGAATACCAGCGGGAATAGAGAATGGACAAAAATTAAGACTTGATGGTATGGGAGAAGCTAGTGAATCTGGTGGACCAAATGGAGATTTATATGTGATAGTAAAAGTTAAAGACCATGCAATCTTTGAAAGAGATGAAATGGATATTATGTGTGAAATCCCTATTAAATTTACAACAGCTGCTCTAGGTGGAGAGGTAGAAGTACCTACTTTAAAAGGTAAGAAAATAATAAAAATACCAGCAGGAACTCAAACAGGTAAGAGCTTTAGAATGAGAGGAGAGGGATTACCAGCATTGAGAGGATCTATGGTAGGAGATGAAATTGTAAAAGTTGTTGTAGAAACTCCAATAGATTTAAATGAAAAACAAAGAGAATTACTAAGAGCCTTTGAAGATAGCTTAAAAGATAAAAACTATACGAAGCATAAAACATGGTTAGATAAAGTAAAAGCATTTTTTAAATAGTTTGAAAAATAAAAGTTTTTATGCTATACTAAAGAGAAGAAAAATTTGGTTAGAGGGGGATAATAATGGAACAATTACTAGGTAAATATGGTGGAATGATACTTACTTTTGCTATATGGATAGCAGTATTCTATTTTCTATTAATATTACCAAATAAAAAGAAACAAAAGAAACAACAAGAGATGTTAGACTCTATAAAAGAAGGATCTGAGATTATTACTGTTGGAGGAATAAAGGGAACAGTAGTAGCAGTATTAGGAGATTATGTAGAAGTAAGAGTAGATAAAGGTGTAAAAATAACTTTTAGAAAAACTGCTATATCAACAGTATTACAATAATAATTAAAGAAATTTTAAGGAGGGTTTAAGGGACAATTCCCTACCCTCTTTTTTCATGATAGAGATGGAGAGATTGATGAAAAAATTTTTTATATTATTTCTGATTATAACAAGTTTCTGTTTTGGAGGAACAATAAGCTCTGTAAGTAAAAGTGGAAGTAAGCTTACTTTTAATTTTACTGGGAGTAATAAATCAGCTTACCAAATAAACTATGATTCATACAATAGATTGATATTTGTGGAATTTCCAGGAAGTAACCTATCAACAAAAATTAATGATAAAAATTACTCATCAAAGTATGTTGAAGAATTTTCTACTATTGATTATGGGGGCTCAGTAGGTTTCTTCATAAAACTTAATAAAAATATATCCTATTCAACATCTTTTAGCGGTAATGATTTTGTTTTTACATTTAATGATAAGAGTGCTAAAAAACAATATACAATAGCTATTGATGCTGGACATGGAGGAAAAGACCCTGGAGCTATTGGATTCAATAAGTACTATGAAAAGAATATTGCCCTAGCTGTAGCAAAATATTTAAGAGATGATTTGAAAAAGGATTTTAATATAGTAATGACTAGGGACAGTGATGTGTTCGTAACACTTGGAGAGAGACCAAGGATAGCTAATAGGGCTAAAGCTGATATGTTTATAAGTATACATGTGAACTCGGCAGTAAAAAATACTTTATCAGGTATGGAGGTATTCTATTTCTCTAAAAAATCATCTCCTTATGCTGAAAGAATAGCTGCATTTGAAAACAGTGTTGGGGATAAATATGGAGAGAAAACTAGTAATATAGTGCAGATAATGGGAGAATTAGCTTACAAGAAAAATCAAGAAATATCTATAGGATTTGCTAAAAAAACATCTGCTGCTTTAGCTAAAGGATTGGGAATGAAGGATAGAGGAATTCATGGGGCAAACTTTGCTGTTCTAAGAGGTTTTAACGGACCTGGAGTGCTTGTGGAGTTGGGATTTATTAACAATAAAGATGATATTAATAAATTGATTAATACAAACTCTCAAAAAAAGATGGCCCAAGAGATAGCTAAGATGGTAAGAGAGAATTTCTATTAATATTAAAGAGGTGTAGAGTTGAATAAAAAAGTATTGGTAGTAGTTGGAATAATATGGGGATTGGTAGTAGTAACTGGAATAGCATATTTTCAAATGAAAAAATCTTCTGAACAAATAAATATAGTTGAACTGGATAAAAAAGAGAATATGGTAGTTGAAGAGGGAAAAGTAGAGAAGATAACTCTTTATACACTTTCTGATAAGGGAGATAGGTTGATAAAAAAAGAGGACGAGATTCCACAATATATAAAACCAAAGGATAAAATAAGAAAAATTACACAGCTTAGCATAGAAAATTTATGGAAAAATAAAGTGTTGAAAACTTCTCAAGTGGAGATAGGAAATATCTTTATAACTGGAGATATGGTATATATAGATGTAGATGCTAATATGTTAGAATTAAAATCTGAAAATAGAAAAAATTTATTGGCAATATACTCAATAGTAAATAGTGTTACAGAGATAGGAAATATACAAAAAATTAAATTTTTAATAGATGGAAGAGAGGAAGAAGAGGGAAGTTTCTCAAAAGTCTATACTAGAAATACAAATATTTAATAATTTGGTGTGGTTATTAAGAATAAAGAGCAAGTATAGCTTGGAGTACTAAAAACACAAATTTATTTTGTTTAAAAGTTGTGTTTTTTACATTCTCCTTTGCTTATTTGCTCTATTTTTTATATAATTAAATAAATATGGTATAATTAAAATGGAAAAGAGTATTTTTTAAGGGGGGTTAGAGCCGAGAAATGTTAGATAGATTAAGGGAACTTGTAAAATCAAGAGTTACTCAGAAAAGATATATACATACCTTAGGAGTAGAGGAGAAGGCTGTAGAATTAGCTAATAAATATGGTGTTGATGAAGAGAAAGCTAGAGTGGCAGCAATACTACATGATATTGCTAAAAGTGTAGATGTAGATAGCTTAGAAGAGGTATGTAGAAAATATTTTTCAGATGAGTTATCTGAAGAGGATATAAAGATAACAGAGATACTACATGGTTTTGTAGGATATATGATAGCTAGAGATGAGTTAAAAATAGAGGATGAAGAGATATTAGAAGCTATAAAATATCATACTATAGGAAAAAAAGGACTATCAAAGCTAGGTAGAGTGATATATATAGCTGATGGGATAGAAAAAAATAGAGATTATCCAAATGTGGATAAGATAAGAGAGATAACAGATAGAGATTTAGATGAAGGAATCATCTATGAGATAGATAGAAAGATAGAGTATTTAGATAGTTGTGGAGGAAAAATACACAAAAATACTTTAGAGATGAGAGATTGGCTAAAGAGCCTAAGGGGGTAATTATGAAGATAGAAAAAGAGTTAGAAAAATTAAAAGAAATATTTAAAAATACAAAGGGAAAGGGTTTAAAATTAGATGAGATAACTAAGTTATTGGGGTGGTCTCCAAAGTTTAAAAAGGAGAATAGAGATATAATAGAGAAATGGGTAAGTGATGGTGAACTTATCAAAAATAATAGAGGTAAATACAATCTTCCAGAAACTCAAGGATATATTAAAGGGGTATTTAGTATAATTAAAGATAGATTTGCCTTTGTTGATACTGAAGATGAGGGAATTTTCATTCCTAAAAGTGGTTTTAATGGAGCTCTTGATGGAGATACAGTTTTTGTAAGACTGACAGCTGGAATGAAGGGAGATAGAAAAAAAGAGGGAGAAGTAGTAAGAGTAATAAGTAGAGATAAGGATATAGTTATTGGAATATTCCAAAAAAATAAAAATTTTGGATTTGTAACTCCTACTCACTCTTTTGGAAGAGATATCTATATTCCAGCTATTAGAATGAAAAATGCTGAAAATAATCAACTAGTAGTAGTAAGAATAACTTTCTGGGGAGATAATGAGAGAAAACCAGAGGGAGAGATAGTAGAGATACTAGGAAATCCATATGATACTAAAAATATGATAGAAGCATTGATTATTAGAGAGGGAATGTCTGAAAGCTTTCCACCAGAAGCGATGGCAGAAGCTAGAAGTATACCTGTAGAGATAGGTAAGAAGGAGTTAGAAGGAAGAAGAGATTTAAGACACCTACCAATTATAACAATAGATGGTGATGATGCTAAAGACTTAGATGATGCTGTCTATGTAGAAAAATTAAAAAATGGAAACTATAAACTAATCGTAAGTATAGCTGATGTTTCTCACTATATTCCAGAAGGATCTGCATTGGATAGAGAAGCATATAAAAGAGGGAACTCGGTATATTTAGTAGATAGAGTGTTACCAATGTTTCCAAAGGAGATATCAAACGGAATATGCTCTTTAAATCCTAATGAGGATAAACTGACTTTTACTTGTGAGATGGAGATAGACCAAAGGGGAAAAGTTGTAGACTCTGATACATATAAATCAGTGATAAAAACTGTCTATAGAATGACATATAACAATGTTAATAAGATGATAGCTGGAGATGAAGAGGCTTTAAAAACTTATGCTCCTATAAAAGATATGGTTATGGATATGTTAGAACTTTCTAAAATAATTAGAGAGGTAAAATATAAAAGAGGAAGTATAGATTTTGATATTCCAGAAATAAAACTTGTGTTGGACGAAAAGGGAAAAGTTGAGTATATAAAAAGTAGAGATAGAGGAGAATCAGAAAGAATCATAGAGGATTTTATGATAGCAGCCAATGAAACGGTGGCAGAAAAGCTATTTTGGTTAGAGATTCCATCTGTATATAGAACTCACGAAAAACCAGATATGGAAAGAATAAAAAATCTAAATGAAACTTTAGCTAAGTTTAAGTACAGAATACACTCTTTAGAGGAGATACATCCAAAACAATTCCAAAAAATAATAGAGGATTCTAAAGAGAGAGGAATTAATCTATTAGTACATAAGATGATATTAATGGCATTAAAACAAGCTAAATACACAGTTGAAAACTATGGACACTTTGGACTGGCTTCTGGGTACTACACTCATTTTACATCTCCAATAAGAAGATATGCAGATTTGACTGTTCATAGAATATTAAACTCTGTATTACATGGTTATCCAAATAAGAAAACTATAATGAGAAATATGGAAGAATTACCAGTAACATGTGCACACATATCTAAAACAGAGAGAGCAGCAATGAAAATCGAAGATGAAAGTGTTAAAATAAAATTAGTTGAATATATGATGGATAAGGTTGGAGAAGAGTACGAAGCTACAATAGTAGGATTTAGTAATAAGAGAGTATTCTTTGAAACTGAAGATCATGTAGAGTGTTTCTGGGATGTTGTTTCAGCTAAACACTATTATGAGTTTGATGATAGAGAGTATGTGATGAGAGATACTGATACTGGTAAATTCTATAGTATAGGTGATAGATATAAGGTAACTTTAGTAAGAGCAAGCTTAGCTGAATTAGAGATTGAAGTAGTACCAAACTTTGTAATGGATGAAGGGCTTATATTAAAATAATAAAAATAGAGGTGGGATAAAATGAGATTAAGAGAGTTATTAATGGAAGAGGGAAAAAATATTATAAGTATGATAATTGAGAGTGAGGATATGACATATTCGAGCTCAAATATCTCAAAACTAGATTTAATTCCTGTCGGAGTAGGAAATTACACACTTGTTTTAAATGAGGTTATATTTGATTTTTCTGACGAGGATTTAGATAAAGAGGGAATTTTAAAAAATGGGATCCTATATTTTGAGCTAGAGAAAGCGAAGATAGAAGTTGGGATGAGATAAAATTGAAGAGGACTTTGGCAAATGAGCTAAAGTCCTCTTATTTTTAAATGATTATAAAGCTTTTAGATAATTGTAGAGTTCAGATAAAGATAAATTAAGAAATTCATCTTCTTTTGTTTCTAAAAGTTCAAATAAATTAAATAAAAAGTTATGATAAATATTTTTTTTATTTGTACAAAAACAAATAATTAAACTACAATATTTCTCTTTAAAAAAAATAGGTTTTTTTAATTTTAAAAAACTAAATTTGGTACTAAACACATTATTTTCATTTAAATAATGTGGAAAGATAGTCCTATTTCCAATATAGATATTATTATTTTTATTTGAAATACTTTCTTTTATTAATGAATCTACATATGAATTTTCAATATATCTATGTTCAAGAAGAGGAGCAGTACAAAGTTTTATTCCTTCTTCTATTGAACTAATTTCATCAACTTCATTGATCAAAAATGGTTCAATAAATTTTTCTTTATTATCTAAGGGCTTTTCATAAAAAAAAGGAGAGTAGTTATCTTTGAGAAAGATTTTTAATTTTTCGATTTCTAAATTATCACAAAATTTTTCAAGTTCATAAATAAATTCTTCAGTATTTATCATAGAAATATCAAATGAAAAATTTTTCAAGTTTTCTATGTCAGCTTTAGTTAATATAGGGCTAACTTTGACAATTGGAGTTTTGTCATTTCTCTCTTCTAGATCAATTGTTGTAATTATTAAGTCAAACTGACTATTAATATTCTGGTATTCTTGTAATGAATAAGTTTGAATACAATTAATTTTAAATAATTCTTTTAATCTCATTTTTAAAAAACTAGATGTACTAATACCAAAATTACAAACTATAGCAATGTTTTTGATTTTTTTATTTATTAAAGTTCTTTGAATAGCTCTTTCAAATAATAATACTACAAAGGCAATTTCATCTTCAGAGATTTTTAAATTTAAGTTTTTTTCAAAATTAAGAAAAATATTTTTACAGATTTCAAAAGAATCACTATAATCATGTTTAATTTCTCTCAATATAGAATTACCTAATGTAATATTCTTTAAACTTCTGTAAAGTAAGGGTTTTAAATGGTTTAATAATTCGTGGTATAAAATTTTATCTCCAGTTAATGTAATATTTTTTAAATTTGAATACTCTAAAATAATCTTATAAGTTTCAATTTCAATATTTAGCCAATTTTTAAAAATATTTAATGGATTTTTTATATTATAAGATGTACCAATTAAAAAATCACAAAGCCATAATTTATCATCTAAATTTAGATTGGGAAAATTTTTATCTATAATTGTAAATTCAGAAGAATATTTAAAAAAATTTATATTTTCTCTATATTGTAATCTTGGTTTGTAAAATTTTAAAAGACAAATAAAAATAATAAATAAATTAAAAGCTTCATCAGAGGTATAAACATTATCTCTAATATTCATTAAAGAAGTACTATTAATTTTAAATATTTTATTAGGATTTAAATATTCAAAAAAATAGGAATAGAAAAAAGATTTTTTTCTTGGTTTAAACTTTCCATTTTTAAAAATAATATATTTATTTAAAAATGAAACCATAAAAAAAATAAAATCAATATCTGTATATTTAAAATAATATTCTAAATTTTCATTTTGAAGTAGATATATTTTATTTTCTTTTAATATACTCTGTAATAATTTAATATCTGTTTTTAAAGTAGGTTTAGAAACTTCTAATTTTTTACTAAATAATGCTATATTTATATTTTCTTTAAAAATTAAAGAAAAAAGTATAAATAATGCAATTCTTTCATTTGTAGAAAATGAATAGTAAATTTTGTTAATATCATTAAAAACAATTTCGAGAGGTATATGGATACCATTCCAACTTATATTTTGTTTATTTATTAAAATTTGATATTCATTTTTTAATTCAAAATTTAATTCTTCTATTTGGTAACGTATATTTCTTTCAGAAGTATTTAAAAATATAGATAGATCATTTAAAGTGTTTAATTTTTCTAAAGATAGAAGTAATTCAAAATGTTTTTTATTTAAACTCATAGTTTTCACCTTAAAAAAATATTTAATTTATTATATCATTTTTTATGAGAAGATGCTTCTAAAATTTATTTCAAAATATAATGAAAATAATTTATTCTTTTTGTTTTGAAAAAAAATATTTCGTTTTAAAATGAAGTGTTATTTATCTTGAAAAAAACAAAAAAACTGGTAAAATTTGTGTATAGAATAAAAAGAGGTGATAAAAATGGAAAAGATTCTAAGTGAAGAAAATATTTTTTTAGAAATTGAAGCTAAAACAAAAGATGAGTTGCTAGAGTTACTTGCTGAAAAGTTAAACAAAGCAGGAAAATTGATAAACAAATCAACCTTTATCAAAGATATATATATTAGAGAGAATGAAGGTATTACAGGAATTGAAAATGGATTAGCATTACCACATGGTAAATCAGAAGGAGTAAAAGAAACAACTATTGTAGTAGCAAAATTGAAAAAAGCAATTGAATGGGAAACTTTAGATAATTCAAAAGTTGATCTAGTTGTTTTATTTGCTGTTAGGTTAGAAGATAAAAATGAATTGCATTTAAAATTATTGGCTAAAATAGCTGGAAATTTATCAGAAGAAGAAAATATAAATAGGATAAAAGAAATAAATGATAAAAAAGAAATTATAAAAATTTTAGAAAAGGAGTGGTAATTATGAAAATTGTTGGAGTTTGTGCATGTACAGCTGGATTAGCTCATACTTTTATGGCTCAAAAGAAATTATTAAGCGTTGGTAAAGAAAGGGGACATCTTGTTAGTATTGAAACCCAAGGATCAATGGGGGTTGAGAATGAACTTTCTCCAGAAGAAATAAAAAATGCTGATTTTGTAATATTAGCTACAGATATAAAAATTGGTACTGAGAGATTTAAAGGTAAGAAAGTTATAAAAATTCCTACTAATGTAGCAATAAAAGGAACAGTAAAGTTATATGAAAAATTGGAGGAAAATATAGATAAGTAAGAGGTGAAAGATTATGATAAAAAATTTACAAATAAAAAAACATTTATTAACAGGAATATCATTTATGTTACCGCTAGTTGTAGCAGCAGGATTATGTATAGCAATAGGTCAAATTATACCTAGGTTTGGAATAGAAACCAAAATTAGTGAAGTTCTTGTGAATTTAGGTGTTTATGGTATGAATTTATTAGTACCTGTATTTTGTGCCTCTATAGCATATTCAATAGCAGATAAGCCTGGAATAGCTCCAGGATTAGTTTTAGGATATTTAGCGAATGAAATAAAAGCTGGATTTTTAGGAGGAATATTATTTGGATTTGTTGTTGGATTTGTGGTACTTTGGTTAAAGAAAAATATAAAAGTTCCTAAATCAATGGAAGGATTAGTTCCAGTAATGTTATTGCCATTACTATCAATAATTATTTGTGGTTTAGGTGCATATTTTATTGTAGGTGTTCCCATAGTAGCATTACAAAATTTTCTTTTAGATTTTTTAGTTAATTTGGACGGTAAGGGAAAATTTCTTACAGGAGCAATATTAGGGGGAATGGTAGGATTTGATTTTGGAGGACCAGTGAATAAAACTGCTTCTATTTTTGTTGATGGGCTTTTATTAAATGGAATATATGGTCCAGAAGCAGTTAAAGTAATGGTGGCAATGGTTCCACCATTAGGATTAGGATTATCTGTTTTATTAACTAAAAATAAGTATACTAAGGCAGAAATAGAAGGAGCAAAAGTAGCTTTTCCAATGGGATTATGTATGATAACAGAGGGAGTAATACCAATAGCAGCAAGAGATCCAATTAGAGTTATAGCAGCAAGTACAATAAGTGGGATGATAGCTGGAGGATTATCAATGTTGTGGAATGTAGGATCGAGTATTCCATCAGGGGGAGTGTTTATAATACCGTTTGTTCAAAATCCATTAGGATTTATAGCTGCTTTAATTATAGGAAGTTGTGTAATGGCGGCAATTCTTTCAATAACTAAAAAAGTACCTACTCCTGAAGAAGAAGAAGGAGAGTTAATTATGGAAGAGGATATGAATTTGGATGATTTTGAGATAGAAAGTTTATAAGGAGTTAAAAATTTTATTAAAATATAAAATAATTGAGTGGAGGTAAAATTATGTTAATGAACATGAAAGAATTATTACAAGTTGCACAAAAGGAGAAGTTTGCTGTAGGAGCTTATAACATAGGAAGTGCAGAATTATTAAAAACAGCTTTAGAAGAATGTGAAGCGAATAATGCACCGATAATTTTAGCTATTCACCCCTCAGAGTTAGAATACTTAACAGATGAGTTTATAGAATATGTAAAAGTAAGAGCGATGAAAACACATATTCCAGCAGTAATTCATTTAGATCATGGTGGAACTAAAGAGCAAGTTATAAGAGCGATTAGATGTGGATTTACTTCAGTTATGATAGATGCTTCGCACTATTCATTTGAAGAAAATGTAAGAATTACAAAAGAGATAGTTGAAATAGCGAAACCTTTAAATGTATCTGTTGAAGCTGAGTTAGGAACAATTGGAAATTTAGGAGATTCATATGAAGGAGGAGCAAGTGAAATAATTTATACAGATCCAGTTAAAGCAAGGGAACTAGTCGAGAGAACAGGGATAGATACTTTAGCTGTTGCTATAGGAACATCGCATGGGTTATATCCTAAATGGATGACTCCTAAATTAAATTTGGAATTATTAAAAGAAATAAAGAGTCAAGTAGGAATACCATTAGTATTACATGGAGGATCTGCTAATCCTGATAATGAAATTGCGGAATCGGTTAAATTAGGTATTTGTAAAATAAATATTTCTAGCGATATAAAAAGTGTATTCTTTAAAAAAGTAAGAGAAACATTAAAAGAAAATGAAAAACTAATGGAGCCTCATGAAATTTTTTCAACTGCAATAAATGAAGCAAAAAAAGTTGTAAAACATAAATTAGAGTTATTTAATTGTATTGACAAAGCAAGATTATATTAACTCAGTGGAGAAATTTATGATAATAGGTGCAATAGAAGCTGGAGGAACAAAATTTATCTGTGGTGTTGGAAATGAAAAGGGAGAAATTTTTGAAAAAGTTAGTTTTCCTACTGAAACACCAGAAATTACTTTAGCAA
>JAHLFN010000082.1 GCA_018883725.1 Candidatus Fusobacterium pullicola
ACATTGATAGGTGCTATATTGAATATTCTTGGATTGGAAGAGGAGGTTTTTGAAAAGAAAAACGGAAAACTTTTCTCTGGAATGAGAGAGATAGTTGAGAGTGTTGATTTTGCTATCTATAACAAAACAAAAGGAGTATTAGATCTTAAAAGTACTATAGCCCTTCTATTTATAGTCGTGGGAATAAGAAAAGTGAGACAAAACCCTATTTTACCAAATGGAGTGAATCTATTATGGTGGGGATACAATATCATATCTAAGGGAGGAAATTAGTGAATAGTCTATTAAAATCAGCTTTTTTATACTTTAATAAAATAAAAGTGGTACATAGTATACCAGGAAGATTAAGACTTCAAATACCTGGTTTAGATAAAGTTCCAGAGGATATGAAAAAGTATGAAAACTATACAACCAGTATAATAAAAATGGAACCAGGAATAGAGGAGATTAGCTACTCATATATAACAAGTAAGGTTCTTGTAAAGTACAATCCGCAACTAACAAATGAGAAAAAAATAGTGGATTGGTTAAACTATGTATGGAAAAAAATTGTAGAAAATGAAGATGTTTACAGTAAGATGTCAGTAGAGGAGATAGAGAGAAATTTAGATAAATTCTATGAAATCTTATGTAAAGAATTAAAGAAAGGAAGATAGAATGAAGGGAAGAACTAGTGGTCACCTTTTATACTGTGAAGTAGTTCATAAGATAAGAGGGAGAGTTCGTATAAAGTCTAAGGCATTAAAGTATTTAGGAAGATTAAAATCTGAAGTTGAAAAGCAACTAGAACAGGTTAGATACATAGAGAGTGCTAAGATAAGTAGTGTAACTGGAACAGTAGTCATATATTTTGATGATATAAATGTAACTGATGATAACTTAATAGCCCTTATTCAAAATACTTTAAATGTTTACTTAGTAGAGATATACAAAAATGAGAAGATAGAGAATAGTAAGAATATAGTTATTGAGAGAAAACTACAAGAGGAGTCACCAGAAGAGATCATAAAAAAAATGACTGCAGCTGGAATATTTTTAGTTTATAATATCTTTAAAAAAGCTCCTGTAGCCCCAGTTTTAGGATTAAGAAGACTATTTAATCCAAATACCTTAGCTGTACTTTCATTAGCAGCTCCAGTAATCTCAAATGGTTTAGGTTCTCTAGTGAAAAATAAAAGACCTAATGCTGATACTTTAAGTTCTAGTGCAATAATTAGTAGCTTACTTTTAGGTAAGGAGAAAACAGCTCTAACCATTATGATAATGGAGGAGTTTGCTGAACTTCTTACTGTATATACTATGAAAAAAACTAGAGGGGCTATAAAGGATATGCTAAGCGTAGGAGAGAACTATGTTTGGAAGGTAATGGAAAATGGAAGTATCCAAAAAGTAGCTATTGAAGAAGTAAGCAAAGGAGATAAGATAGTTGTTCAAACAGGAGAGAAGATAAGCGTAGATGGTGTAATTACAAAGGGAGAAGCCTATATAGATCAATCATCTATTACAGGAGAGTATATGCCTGTAACTAAAAAGGTTGGAGAGAGTGTCTTTGCTGGAACAATTATAAAAAATGGAAATATAACTATAGAGGCTGAAAAGGTTGGAGATGAGAGAACAGTTTCAAGAATTATAAAATTAGTTGAGGACGCTAATTTTAATAAGGCACAGATACAAAACTATGCAGATAACTTCTCAGCTCAACTTATTCCACTTAACTTTTTATTGGCAGCTATAGTTTATGGAACAACTAAAAATATTCAGAAAGCTATGAGTATGTTAGTTATAGATTACTCTTGTGGAATAAGATTATCAACAGCAGCAGCTTTTTCAGCAGCTATTAATACAGCAGCAAAAAATGGTATATTAATCAAGGGAAGTAACTATATAGAGGAGCTTTCTAAGGCTGATACTATCATATTTGATAAGACAGGAACAATCACAGAGGGAAAACCAAGTGTACAAACTATAAAGCTTTTAGATAAAAATATTGATGAGAATACAATGCTTGCCTATGCAGCAGCAGCAGAGGAAACTTCAACTCATCCATTAGCTGTAGCAATTTTAAATGAGGTAAAAGAGAGAGGATTAGAGATACCAAACCATACTGAAAATAAAGTTGTTGTAGCGAGAGGAATTGAAACAGAAGTAGCTGAGAGTGTAATCAGAGTAGGAAGTAAAAAATTTATGGAAGAGAATGGAATCTCTACTGAAAATTGCCATGATGAAGTTAAGGTGATATTAGGTAGAGGGGAGATTCTAATCTATGTATCTAAAGATAATAAATTGATAGGACTTATAGGGGTTACTGATCCACCTAGAGAGAATATAAAGAGAACTATAAATAGACTTAGAGGACAGGGAATAGATGAGATAGTACTATTAACTGGAGACTTAGAGCAACAAGCACAGACAATAGCTTCTAGAATGTCCATAGATAGTTATGAATCTGAACTACTTCCAGAGGATAAGGCAAGAAATATCTTAGCTCTTCAATCTAGAGGAAGTAATGTAATAATGATAGGAGATGGAATCAATGACGCTCCAGCTCTATCCTATGCAAATATCGGAGTAGCTCTAGGAAGTACAAGAACAGATGTGGCTATGGAGGCTGCAGATATAACTATTACAAAGGATGATCCACTATTGGTGCCAGAAGTGATAGGACTTTCTAAGAAAACTGTTAAAACAATAAAGGAAAACTTTGCTATGGCAATAGGGGTAAACTCCTTTGCACTGGTGTTAGGAGCTACAGGAATACTGCCTGCAATCTATAGTTCAGTTATACACAATATGAGTACAATTTTAGTTGTAGGAAACTCTTTGAAACTTTTAAAATACAAAATGAAAAACTAAGGTGAGGGAATGAAAAAACTCAATGTAATAATAATGCATAAGTTACCCAATAGAGTAAGATTGAAGCTATCAGAACCTATTAAGTCCTTTGAAACTTTTAAAGAGAATGTAACAAAGGATGGAGAGAGTATAGAGTTAAAATATACTCCAGTAACTAGAAGTATAGTGGCCACTTTTAATCCTGAAAAAGTTAACTTACAAGAGGCAATATACAAGATACTCACAGCTTTTTCTATTGAAAATGGAATGATGCCAGTTAAGTTACTTGAAGGGGTAGAGCAAAAGGCGATAGAGAGTTTTGCTATCTACTCGGGAGCTTCAATAGTTATGTCTGGAATAAATATGCTAATAAATAGAAATGATGAGCAACTACAAAATATAATGAATTGGTTCTCTATCTCTATGACTTCGGCAGCTATATTAGAGCATGCTTGTATTGAAACTAATAGAAAGGGTGTATTTGACCTAGAGATACTACCAGCTGTGTATTTGATAAAATCTTTCTTAAATACACCAAAACTTTCAATAGTGGCTATGATTTGGCTTACAACATTTGGTAGACACTTGATAACTACTAATAATGATGCTAAGGAAGTAAAATTCTTTAGAATTAAGAATAAACAGGAGAATAGAGATTACTATATAGCAAATGTTTCTGAAGATAATAGTATAGATAATATAGGGGATTTAATTTACCATGTATTCTTTAGAAAAAATAAAAATATGTCAAAAAATACAGAAAAGTATATAACAATAAATAAATAGTTAATAGGAGGTATTGCCATGTTCGGATACGGAATCGGTGGAAATGGAAAAATAACAAAAGCCCATGTAGTTGGAGCTGCAGTAGGAGTAGGAGTAACAGTATTAGGATACTACTTATACAAGAAAAATAAATCAAAGGTTGATGCTTTTTTAAGAAGTCAAGGAATTAATGTAAAATCATGTGACAGTGTAAACTATGAAGAGATGTCAGTAGAAGCTTTAACAGAAACAAAAGAGCACATTGAAGATATTTTAGCAGAAAGAGAATTAAATGGAGCTACTTGTGAAGCTTGTGAAGTAGCTGAAACAAAGTAATAAGATAAATAAAACTCAGGTAGGAATCCTACCTGAATTTTATTTTTTGTAAGTATAAGCTATAAAATCTTGGTACTCTTTTGTTTCAGCAATAGAATATCCAAACTCTTCTACTTTAGGAAAGTATAGAGGATCATTTGGGATACTAACTTCTATATGAGGTTTAAGTACAGAGATATAGATATTATCAAAGTTATATTTCTCTAAATAAGTTCTATATATAGTTGCCCCTCCACATACAAATATTTTTTTATTGCTATCTATATATTTTTCAATAATATCTTCAAAGTTATCCTTAGATGATACAACAATAACCTCTCTATTTTTTTTCATAAGTTCAATAGGAACACATTTGGCAGTATTTTTTCCAAAGATAACAACGTTGCCAACTGTTTTCTCTTTATAATAAGCTAATTCTTCCTTTGAATGCCAAAGAAGTCCATTGCCAGTGGGATTCTTATCTCCAATAAGATTATTTTTAGCAACACAGACAATCATGTTTATTTCAGGTTTACTCATTAGATAGCCACCTCGTAAGAGATTTTATCTCCATAGTTATAATTTTCAACAACCACATCATCAGGTTTGAAATCATAGATAGAAGTAAAGTTTTCTATCTTTAAAGTTGCCCCTTCAAACTCTTTTCTTTTAATCTGTTCAAGTAATACAGGCATATGTCTATCATAGATATGAACATTATGGATACTCCAGATAATATCGGCAGGTTTAAGTCCGCATTCTATAGCTACTAATTTATGAAGTACAGAGTATTGGAAGACATTGGCAACTAATCCAAGAGCAACATCACAGCTTCTTTGTCTTACTTCAAGATAAAGTTTATTTCCGATGACACTCCATTGAGTAAGATGTACACATGGAGTAAGAGCCATCTTATCCAAATCTTCAGGGACCCATATTTCAGTCATGATTCTTCTACTGTTAGGATTTTTCTTGATCTCGTTGATGATGTAATCAAGTTGGCTTTTGTAACCAAAAGTTTGCTTTGCTATCTGATATCCATAGGCTTTACCTATTGTACCATCAGCCATCTTCCATTCATCCCAGAATTTACACTTTAACTTATTTAACTCTTCAACATCATTGGATTGCATAATCCAGATCCAGTAAAGCTCTCTGATAGGGGCTTTGTTTGGAGCAAATCTTGTAGTGATAAGATGAGCTTCATCAGTTGAGTTATCTAATCTAAATTGATATCCTATATAACTTTTGTAGTGGGCAGGAGTACCATCAGCATACTTAGTTCTGACATTTCCCTCACTCCAAATTCCATCTCTATCAATTGTTTCAACGATATCTCTATATATTTTATCAAATTTTGCCATTGTAACCTCCAATAATTTTTTATAAATATTTTAACATAAAATTAGATAAAAAAACAGAGCTTTAGAGATTCTATTATTCAAAAATTAGTAGATAAAATTTTATCTAATTCTAAAAAGTTAGAATTCTAATTATTTTTCGAGCAATAAAATTTGAAAAGAGATTAAAAATAAAAAAAATATCAAAAAGTACTAAAAAAATAGAAAAAAATAGAAATAAATATCTTAAAATTAGGAAAAAAATAGAGTATTAATTAAGGCAACAATGAAGAGAAAGAAAGAAATTGATCATATAAAAGAGTAAAAATTAACCTTTTCAAAAAAAATAAAAAAAGTATCTTGTAATTTACTATAAAAACATGTTAAAGTAAGGACAACAAGTAAAGAAAGATATTTCATGGAGGGTATAAATGGCAGAGAAAAAAGTTGTTGAAGTAAAAGCACAAGCTGAATTAACAAACGAGCAAATAGATGCTCATGTAGAAGAGCTTGTGGGAAAAGCTTTAAAAGCATTAAATGAATTTGAAGGATTTACTCAAGAGCAAGTAGACCACATAGTAGCTAAATGTTCAGTAGCTGGACTTGATGCTCACGGAATATTAGCAGAAGCAGCTGTAAAAGAAACTGGAAGAGGAGTTTTCGAAGATAAAGCTGTTAAAAACCTATTCGCATGTGAGTATGTAACAAATAACTTACGTCACTTAAAGACAGTAGGAATAATCAACGAAGATAAATTGAACGGAATTACAGAAATAGCTGAGCCAGTTGGAGTAGTATGTGGAATAGTACCTACAACAAACCCAACATCAACTGTAATATTTAAATCATTAATATCATTAAAAACTAGAAACCCTATTATATTCTCATTCCACCCATCAGCACATGAGTGTTCTGTAATGGCAGCTAAAATAATAAGAGATGCTGCTATAAAAGCAGGAGCACCAGAAAACTGCATCCAATGGTTAGAAATGAAATCAATGTATGCAACAGAAGCTTTAATGAAGCATGATGGAGTAGCAACTATCCTAGCTACTGGAGGAAATGCAATGGTTAAAGCGGCATACTCTTGTGGAAAACCAGCTTTAGGAGTTGGAGCAGGAAACGTACCAGCATATGTTGAGAAATCATGTGTATTACTAAGAGCTGTAAATGATATCATCCTTTCAAAATCATTTGACAACGGAATGATTTGTGCATCAGAACAAGCAGCTATAGTTGATCATGAAATATATAACGAATTTATAAAAGAAATGAAACGTTTCAAAGTATACTTTGCAAACGCTGAAGAGAAAGCAAAATTAGAAAAATTCATGTTTGGAGCAACAGCTTACTCAGCAGAAGCACCAGCAGCTAAATTAAATGCAGCAGTAGTAGGAAAACCAGCTACATGGATAGCAGAACAAGCTGGAATAAAAGTACCTGCTGATACTCAAATAATATGTGCAGAATGTAAAGAAGTTGGAGTAAATGAGCCTCTAACAAGAGAAAAATTATCTCCAGTTTTAGCAATATTAAAAGCAGAAAGCACAGAAGATGGAATAGCTAAATCTGCAGCAATGGTAGAATTCAACGGATTAGGACACTCAGCTGCAATCCATACTCAAAATACTGAAATCTCTAAAAAATTCGGATTTGCATGTAAAGCAATCAGAGTAATAGAAAATGCTCCATCAACATTTGGAGGAATCGGTTCAGTATATAACGCATTTATACCATCATTAACATTAGGATGTGGATCATACGGACGTAACTCAGTTTCAAATAACGTAAGTGCAGTAAATCTATTAAATATAAAAAGAATAGGGAGACGTAATAACAATATGCAATGGGTTAAACTTCCACCAAAAATTTACTTTGAAAAAAACTCTATCAAATATCTACAAGATATGAAACAGATAGAAAAAGTTATGATCGTTACTGACAGAGGAATGTACAACTTAGGATACGTTAAGAAAATAGAAGATGTTTTAGCAGGAAGAAGAGATAAAGTAGATGTCGAGTTATTCTTCGATGTTGAATCAGATCCAAGCTTCGATACAGTAGAAAAAGGATTAGCATTAATGAACAACTTCAAACCAGATACAATAATCGCTCTAGGAGGAGGTTCTCCAATGGACGCGGCTAAAGTTATGTGGTTACTATATGAAAATCCAGATGTAAACTTTGACGATATAAAACAAAAATTCATGGATATCAGAAAACGTGCTTTCAGATTCCCTGAATTAGGTAAAAAAGCTAAATTAGTATGTATTCCTACAACTTCAGGAACAGGATCAGAAGTAACTCCATTCGCAGTTATCACTGATACAAAAGAAAACAAAAAATATCCATTAACTGACTACTCATTAACTCCAACTGTAGCAATAGTTGACCCAGAGTTAGTAATGAGCTTACCAGCTAGTATAGCAGCAGATACAGGAATCGACGTATTAACTCACGCTGTAGAGGCTTACGTATCAATCCTAGCTTCTGACTTCACAGATGGATGGGCTAAACAAGCAGTTAAATTAGTATTTGACTACTTAGAGTTATCAGTTAAAGAGGGAGCTAACCACCCTTGTGCAAGAGAAAAAATGCATAATGCATCTACAATAGCTGGAATGGCATTCGCAAACGCATTCTTAGGAATGAACCACTCTCTAGCACACAAAATCGGAGGAGAATTCCACATCCCTCACGGACGTACAAACGGAATCTTATTACCACACGTAATCAGATACAACGGATCAATTCCTACTAAATTAAACATTTGGCCAAAAATAGAAAACTATAAAGCAGATGTTAAATACATGGAATTAGCACAATTAATCGGATTAAATCCAAAAACTCCAGCTGAAGGGGTACAAATGTTTGCTGACGCTTGTGAAGAGTTATGTCAAAAAGTTGGAGTAGCATCTAACGTTAAATCTCAAGGAATAGCTAAAGAAGCTTGGGATGAAGCTATCCACAGAATGGCTATGAACGCTTACGAAGATCAATGTACACCAGCTAACCCAAGAATGCCAATGGTTAAAGATATGGAAGAAATCTTAAGAACTATCTGGGATTACAAAAGTAAATTCGCTAAATAATTAAGAATTGAAATATAAAGCTAATTAGTGATAGAGGAGTCATTAGACTCCTCTATTTAGTTATAAGGAAGAAGGAAAAAAACGACAGAAAAAGAGAGAGCTAAATCGGGAGAGTTATATGATGCTAATTATGATTCAGATTTAATTAAGTATTGAAATTTATAATATATTATGTTATACTTTTAGTACAAGAAGGTGTCCCACAGCCTATATATGTGGAACGATATTTTTAAGTTGGCGTTTCAGTGCCATTAAAAGAGAACGATACTGTTGGCGTTTCACTGCCACTAAATGTGAACTATATTTTTAAGAGGGTAAGAGCAATCTTACCCTTTATTTTAAGGAGAAACTATGAAATTTTATTATATAAAAAAAGAATATTTAAGACAAATAGATAATAGAATAATGTTAGAGAAAGAAGCTTATGATTCAAATTTTAAATTTGCTTTAGGAGTTGTTTTAACATAATGGGCAAGAAGTCGCTCACCTCTATAGGTGGTGCGATGAATTGCCCTATTGTTTTTTAGAAAATAAAGTGGTATAATCAAATCAGTAGATATATAAAAATAGAAGTAAAAACAATGATATTAGATAGTAATTCTCATTCAGTGTTTTCGCTGTATTATCACTTGGTTCTTGTTGTAAAATATAGAAGAAATGTATTCGATGATACAATATCTGATTTTGCTAAAGAGATGTTTGTAAGAATTGGAAGCTCATATCACATTACCTTAGTACAATGGAATCACGATAAAGACCATGTGCATATAATGTTCAA
>JAHLFN010000083.1 GCA_018883725.1 Candidatus Fusobacterium pullicola
TTTCATAATGGTTCACCTCCTAATCAAAAAAGTACTTAAATAGTATATCATATTTTTGGCAACAAAAAAAGACCTTCTTCAAATTTTTTGAAGAAAGTCTTAGTTTTTTAATTATAGACCTGAGTAGTTACCTCTGTTTTTATTTTGAAATTTTTTTTAACTAACTTCATATCTAAATAATTGTGAGCTAGTTCTAATAATTTTTCTTTACTGTTGTACTCTGGATACTCTAAGACTTTTTCTAATAAATAATTTAATATCTCTCCTACTGTTTTTCCTGCCACTATTCCATTTTCTAGTAGATCTTTTCCAGTTATTTTTAAATCCTTTATTTTTACTGGAAGTTGTTTTTCAACAATATTTTGGAATATTTTTTCTAATCTCTCTATCTGTTCTAAATTATTAGCTTTTTTCTTTGCCTTTAATACCTTAAAATACCTCTGTATATCCTCATATTCTAATTGATTCATCATTTTTTTAATAAAGATTACTTCATCAAGTTCCTTTGGAATTACTTGATATTTTATAAGCTTATATACTAGCTCTATACTTTTTTTATCATATCGTAATCTTATCATTATTTTTTTTACCATTTGTTCTAAGTTATGAAAAAGAATTACAAGTCTTACAATTAGATCACTATCAGCCTCACTTAAAAAGTGAAAAATATCATCACTTTTTTCTTTATCTCCTCTATACTCTTTCCACTCTGGAATAATTATCTCCAATATACCCTCATTAGCTAAAATTTCTAAAATAATATGAGCATTTTTCCCTACCATTATCTTATTTAATTCCTCTCTTACTCTTTCAGAGGAAAGTTCTTTTATCAATTGAGAATATTTTGAAATCTCTTTAATATCTTCAATTAAATATTTCAAATCCTTTGTAGATAAAAATCTAAAATATCTCAAGATTCTTAAAGGATCTTCCTCTATTCTTCTTTTACACACTCCTACAAACCTTAATATCTTCTCTTCTATATCTTTTTTAGAATTTTCATCTCCATAATAGAACTCTTTTCCATCATAAGCTATTGCATTAATTGTAAAATCACGTCTTTTTAAATCATCATATATATTTTTAGTAAACTCTATCTCCTGTTCTTTTCTTTCCTTTGGAATTCCCTTATCTTGCCTCATTTTAGCTATCTCATAATGTACTCCATCTATTTTTATTTGAATAATTCCGAAATGCTTTCCTATCTCTTTAGGATAATACTCTTTAAAAATATTTAATAATTTATCATACTCAATATCTGTAACAAAATCACAATCCTTTGGTTCTAATCCTAGAAGAGTATCTCTTATAAATCCACCTACTATATAGCCCTGTCCATTTTCTTGTAGTATCTTTAAAATTAATTTTATATTTTTATCTAATTTCAATATTTCACCTCCCTTTACTCCAAAGAATAAAGAGCAAGTATAGCTCAGTATAAACTTGCCAAACTTGCTCTAATTATTTTTTATTTATCATAATTTACTAAATAAATTATTTATCAAATTTTACTTGAGCTTCTTCAACGATCATATCTAAGAATTCACCAAGTTTCATAGAAGTTTGCTCTTGAGAACCTCTTCTTCTGATATTAACTTCTCTATTTTCAACCTCATTTTTACCAATGATTAATTGAACTGGTATCTTATATTTTCCATTAGCTTCTCTTATTTTATATCCTATAGACTCAGCTCTATCATCTAATTCAACTCTGATTCCTCTTTCTAATAAAGCTCTATAAATTTCTTGAGCATAAGGAACAGTATCATCATTGATAGTTAATAGTTTTACTTGAGTTGGTGCTAACCATAATGGGAAAGCTCCTGCATAGTGCTCTATTAAGATTCCTATAAATCTCTCTATTGAACCATACACAACTCTATGTATCATTACTGGTCTATGTTTCTCTCCATCTTCACCTATATAGCTTATATCGAATCTTTCAGGTAAGTTAAAGTCTAATTGGATAGTTCCACATTGCCAAGTTCTTCCAATAGCATCTTTAATTTTGAAGTCTAATTTTGGTCCATAGAAAGCTCCATCTCCTGGATTTAATTTATATGGTTTACCAATTTTATCTAATGCTCCTGCTAAAGCTGCTTCTGCCTTTTCCCAGATCTCATCTGAACCGATAGCTTTTTCTGGTTTTGTAGATAATTCTATATGATATTCAAATCCAAATAGTTTACTATAGAATTTATCAATTAGATTTACTACTCCAATGATTTCACTTTCAATTTGATCAGGTGTCATGAAGATATGAGCATCATCTTGAGTAAAGCTTCTAACTCTCATAAGTCCATGTAAAGCTCCTGAGAACTCATGTCTATGAACAGTTCCTAACTCTCCACATCTAATAGGTAAATCTTTATATGAGTGTAATTGATGTTTATAAGTAATTACTCCCCCTGGACAGTTCATTGGTTTTATAGCAAATTCTGTCTCATCTATTGTAGATGTATACATATTCTCTCTATAGTTGAACCAGTGTCCTGAAGTTTCCCATAACTCTTTATTTAACATTATTGGAGTCATTATCTCTGTATATCCAGCAAGAGTATGCTCTCTTTTCCATAAATTGATAAGAGTATTTCTTATAGCCATTCCCTTTGGTAAGAATATTGGGAATCCTGGTCCATATTCACTTATAAAGAATAGATCTAACTCTTTTCCTAATTTTCTGTGGTCTCTTTTCTCAGCTTCCTCTAATAGAGTTAAGTAATCTTTTAATCTTTTTTCATCTGCAAAAGCAAATCCATATATTCTTTGTAACATCTTATTGTTAGAGTCTCCTCTCCAATAAGCTCCTGCTACTGATTTTAATTTGAAAGCTTTTAGGTAAGAAGTAGATGGAACGTGAGGTCCTCTACATAGATCCATAAACTCACCTTGTTTATAGAAAGATAACATCTCTCCTTGAGCTATTTCCTTTATAATTTCTACTTTATACTCTTCTCCTAGCTCTTCAAAGTGCTTTATAGCCTCTTCTCTAGTCATCATTATTCTTTCAATTTTTTCATTTTCTTTTACAATTTTTTTCATTTCAGCTTCTATTTTAGCTAAATCTTCCTCTGTAAATTGTACTTTTGGATCAAAATCGTAATAGAATCCATTTTCAATAGCTGGTCCTATAGCTACCTTTGTTCCTGGAAATAATCTAACTACTGCTTGTGCCATAAGGTGTGCAGTAGAGTGTCTTATTACCTCTTCTCCCTCTTCAGTTTCTGGAGTGATAAATTCCACTCTAGCCTCTCCATCTATCACAGTTGACATATCTACTAATTCATCATTTACTTTAGCAGCAACTGATTTTTTAGCAAGAGAGTTACTTATACTTTTAGCTATAGTAAATAGATTTACCTCTCCTTCGAACTCTTTTACGTCTCCGCTTGGTAATATTGCTTTCATCTTTCTTCCTCCTATTACATCAATTTTTCAATTTTTTCTAATCTATTACCTTTTCTACTTTTAATCCATCAAACATATATAGTTGTGGATCAGTATGTTGTTTAGCGTCTGTTTCAGCTCCAAATCCAAATATTGGATTAGCTGGGAATGTAAGTAGTGTAAATTGAAGAGCTGCTCTCCACTCATAATCTCTAGCACTCAATACATACTCTTTCTCGAATGCCACTGACCATTGATAGTAACCCATCTCTTTTCCTATCTCAATTCCTATACCATCAAGTGATGATTTTCTTCTTCTTTCATCATCTTTTACTCTGTCTGTTAAGTCTTCATAAAATTTAGCATAAGTTTTTAAAATCCAACCCTCACTTGGTTTTCCTATCTTAGTAACTAGACTTAATTTATGCTCTCTATCAATTCTTGTCCACTTACTATTTTTCCAATTAGAGTTTTCTTCAACTTCATATCCTATACCAAATCTATTTTGGGAATAGAAAATTTTAAATTGAGTCTCTTCAAGAGAATCCCAATAATCTCCTGTTCTCTTATATCTCGCTTCATTTCTTTGTAACATTAAATTTACTTTAAAATTACGTTTATAATCTCCCATATCCGTAAAATTATCATAAATACTTCTATTTAGTTTAAAATCTACATGATTTCTTTCTCTATTTCTTAATATATCTCTTACTCTATATATCTCTTGTGGAGTAAGTGAGGTAGAGTCTTTATCATACTCTATTTTAGCATATCTTCTAAGTTCCTCATCTGTAAATCTCTTATCTCTGTATTCATATCTAAATGAGATTATATCAGAGTTTCTACTGTTATATTTTGTTCCATCTAAACTTAAATTTTTAGCTCCAGGCTCACTATGATCATATATTTCATAAGTAGCTCTATAGTAATTTTCTACCTCTCCTCCATCTAAGAACGATAATCCGTAAATTTGATTTTTAACATCTAATTCTTTTTCTAAAGTGGTATAGTTCTTTCTTTTATCTCTACCTTCACTAAAATCTAGTCCTAGTTTGTTTTCGTCAAAACTATATTCATATGAGTATGTATTTAATGTAATTCTTTCTTTAGAATTATCCGGTGCATCATACTCAAATCCATTTATATAGTATTTACCATCACTATTTCCTATATCCCATACCTTTGAATCAATAGTATTATTTTGATAAGATAGCTTATGTTGAGCTATATAATAATCTATTCCATAATTTCTAAAAGTATAATAGTTATAGTTTTCTCTATCTCTTGTTTCATCAGTATATTTTTTATCCTGTCCATAATTTAATACAACTGATTTATCTCCATCTATTTTAAACTCTAAGTCATTTTTTATAGCTTCACTATTCAACTCTTTAGTTGCTGGATTTTCTGCTCTTTTATAGTCCACAGTATAAATAGTTTCTGTATTTCCTATTGTTGTACTAACAGAATCTACAACTTGGTAAATATTGTCCTTATTTTTCAATCTGATATATTTAGCACTTCTGCCATCAGTATCACTGCCAAAATCTACATTTCCTGAATCATAATCATATCTTTGATAGAACAATGTTAAATTATTAGCCATAGATAAATCAACACTTCTATTGACATTATCCTCATTGTTAAATAGAGTCATTGTATGATTTAATTTCAATTGTGTTCTTACTGTAGAATCCTCACCAGTTGCATAATTCCCTCTACCTTTATTGCTGTATGGATTGTATCCTTTAGTATACTTATCGTATCTTAATCCACCAAATAGAGCAAGCTCTCCAAAATTATCTAAATCTATCTCATTTCTTTCAGCACTCACTTCATAAAAATCTGACTCGTTTACATATTTTCTATATCCATCAGCAGTATATATTCCTGTTCTATCCCAAAACTCTTCCTTTGTCTGTCCACCAGCAAATGAGAATTTTGTAGTCTCATCAAATATGTTTACATATCCTCTCTGTTGCTCAAAATCGCTATAGATAATATTTTCAAATCTATTATATTGTTTATCTCTAGCATTTCCCTTAATAACATCTTTTCTTAGTGGATCATCTTGTAAATCTAACACTCTAATTTCAGAGTAGTAATCATATCCAGGTTTTATCTTATAATCTCCATAGAAATCATATTCACCTAAAGATACTCTTAAATCCTTAGTATCATACTTACTATACTCTCTTATTGTACTAGGAGAATAATCTGCTATGAAGTTAGTCCCATACATACTTTTATATCTAAGTAAATTATCTAAGTTTGGATCTCTTTCCCATAGTCCTAATCTTCTAAATCTATCTCCATTTTTTTCATCATAAGAGAAACCTATTTTTGTATCCTTATCTAAAAATTCAAATCCAAAATCTTCAGCTCTTGATTGAGTATCGTTTAAGGTAGAACCTGGGTCCATATCATATAGATAATTGTAATATCCACCAATTTTATAATCGTTGTTATCCTTTGTTAATTCAACTTGGCTAAATAGCTTATTATCTATTGTACTTCCATAAGAGATATCATCTACCTCATCATACACCATCAACGCATATGTCTTTTTATCATCAGTTAATTTTAATCTACTTTTTAAGCTGATATCTCCATCTTCACCTAGATTCTTTAAATCAGCATCCATACTGAAAAAACTCATTGTATTGGTTAAATTTGGTCTTTCTCCTTCTGCTTCAGTAGTTCCAAACTTTCCTTTATTTGCATAATCTATTACTATATCATCTAATCTAGGTATCATATTATAAGTGGCATTAATTGTGTTAAAATAAAGTGTTCCCTTATCTCCATGATAATCATGTATATAATTTACTCTATATCTTTTACTTCTCTCTTCATGTTCTATCTGTTCACCTACAGAAGCTCCATTTTTTAAACTTCCCTCTTTTGAGTAAACTAACCAATCATCAATATCCAATTTCATAGTACCAAAATTATCAGTCTTATACCAATTTTCCCATCTTCCTACTAGAAATCCCATTCTATCAGCAAATTTTGGAGCAAATCCTCCTACATACTTATCTCCTCTATCTCCATATAAAAATCCCCAGCTAGTATTCCAACCATAATAATCATCACTTCCCCATTGAGGAAAAAGTGGTACCAATGAACCTTGTCTAATATTAGCTCTAAACCAAGGAAATCTAAATGGAAGTTTACTTTCATCTTCAATATAAAAATCACTATTTTTTAAAGTGATCTGTTTCTCTGGCTCAATTATCATTTGTTCAGATAAAAAATGGTATCCAGCATTATTTGGATCTCTTGTATCAGCTATCTTATAATCAGTAGTCAACCAACCATTATTTATAAATATTTTACTATCTCTATATTCAACTTTATCTCCACCAAAATATATTTTATCATTTGGTTTTTCTGCACCTGTTACTTTACCTACTTCTAAATATCCGTAGTTGTTATAAAAGGTTCCTTCACTTCCATCTAAAGCTACTTCTCCACCTTTTAAAGATTGTAAGCTAATATCTCCCATATCATTGGAAAAAAGAGTTTGTAACTCTCCATTGATATAGGCTCTATTTTTTTCTATATCTCTTTTTAAATCATAAGTTTTTAACTCTAAATCTCCTTGTTTTAGATTTAGACCATTCTTTGATTTCATTGTATTATTAATTAAATCTATTTCAACTTCATCTGTTCCCGCTAGAATAGAACCCTCTCTCTCTTTTTTTAGTTCTACCCCAGAGCTTGATATATCACCTATCACTGGTAACTTATCCAGTCCCAATATAGTCAGTGATACAACTATAAATGCTACCGCTAACCTTATTTTATCTCTCATAACTGAAGTCCTCTCTCCAAACTAAATACTATTAGGTAATTATACCATATTTATAAAATAATTTACATAGGTTTTTCATTTTTCCTACAAAAATAAAAACTGGGGCTGTTGCAATTTTTTAAATGCAACACCCTCAGTCTCCATTATCTTAGCTCATATAATTTTTCTCTAAGTTCTTCTTTGGATTTTAGTCCATTTATTTGACAAATTTTATTCCCTGCATTCATAAACATAGTAACAGGTACACTTGTAATTCCAAATTCAGTAGCTAAATTTGGATTTTCATCTACATTTACCTTAAATATCTTTATACTTTCCTCTTTAGATATAGTTTCTAAAATAGGAGTCATTATTTTACATGGTCCACACCAATCTGCAATGAAGTTTAAAATTATAAGACCTTTTTCATCTTTAATACTTTCACTAAAATTTGTATCATCTAAATTTATTAAAGTATTCAATTTATCCTCCTAATTTCTGAAAATTCTTAATTTTAGTAGTTAGAAGTTGCTCGCTTATAATTTTACCTTAATTTTAAAAAAAATCAAGTATTAATTATAAATTTTTATTAAAATTTGATTTTTTCTAGTCTCTTCTCTAACAGCTTTTATTACAGCTACAGATTTTGAAATATCCCCAATTAAAAGGGCTCCTTTTAATATATCATTTTTAAAGAAGAATTTTTTATACATATCTCTTGTTTCATTATAATCTTCTACAATCTCTGTACAATCAGCTTGACATTTTACCTCACCAATAGAAAGAAGTTGTGTATTCATTCCTTCAAAACTTAGTGGTTGTATTTGCTCAGTATAAACTTTTTCATCTCCACAAATATTTGCTCCAACTATCTTTCCTTGTTCCATAGCTACTTGCCAAAGTCCAATTATTCTTCCATTGTACTCAGCTATATCTCCACAAGCATAAACATCTTTAAGAGATGTTTCCATTCTTTCATTTACTATAATTCCTCTATTTACTTCTATACCACTTGAAATAGCAAACTCTTTATTTGGAGCTATTCCAGCACTTATTATTACAAGCTCAGCTTCAATTTCTTTACCATCTTTTAAAAGAACTTTCTCTACTTTTCCATCTCCAGCAAATCCTTTTATCTCTACTCCAGTTAATATATTAACTCCTGAAGTTTTTATCATTCTCTCTAAAAGAGCACTTCCTTTTTCATCTAATTGTTTAGGTAAAACTCTTGGCATAACCTCTAATACTGTTACATTAGCTCCTAAGTTCTTTATTCCCCAAGCAGCTTCTAATCCAAGAACCCCTCCTCCTATTACAACAACATTTTTACATTTTTTAGCTATCTCTTTTATCTCTAGAGTCTCTTCTAACTCTCTTATAACTTTTACTCCAGCTAATTCTTTATTTTCAAAAGGTGGAACAAAACATCTAGCACCACTTGCTATAACTAAGAAATCATACTTTAATTTTTCTCCATTTGAGATAGTAACTGCTTTCTCTTCACACAAAATAGCAGTAACTTCCTCATTTAACATAACCTTTATATTTCTTTCATCATACCAACTTTGTTTCTTTATCTCCATTCTCTCCATTGGTATATCTGTATCTAATATCTCAGTAAGTCTTGTTCTGTAATATGGTAGATACTTTTCCTTCGAGATTATTGTTATTCTCGCTTTTTTATTTCTTGTACTTATTGTATCGGCAGCATTTACAGCAGCTACTCCACCACCTATAATAATTACATCTACTTCTCTTTCAATAGAGTTAGCAGATACATCTACCTCTACTAATTCAAAAAGCTCTTGACCTACACCACAAACTGGGCAAGTAGCAGGCTTCTTATCATAATCAAATAACTCATCACAAACTGTACATCTCCATTTTTTTACTAACATTATTTCACCTCTTAAATTATCTAAATATCCTTCCCTACAAGATTTTTTTAACCATATTTTATTTACTATTCTTTTCTTTTGCTTCTCTTTCCTCTTTTTCTCTTTCAGCTTGAGATTTATTAACATAGAATGGCTCTAAAGTATATAAATTTTCCTCTTCCATCTCAACAGCTAATTGAGCTGCTAAAACACTTCTTGGAATAGAATTTCCCTTTGAGATAATTATAGCATTTTCTCCCATACTATCTTTTATTACTTTCTCATATACAGTAGCTCCATCTCCACAGAAAATTACTTTCTTATCTTTAACCTCTTCTAAAAGAGTTTTCAGCTCTCCATCTTTATACTCTGTAACTCTCTTAAATCCTTCTTTTTTTTCATAAATTGAGTAATATACTCTCTCTTTTCTGGCATCTAAAAGTGGGATTACAATTCCCTCTCCAGCTTCTATATTTTGAACTAGTAGATCTAATTCATTTATTCCAACTATACTTTTCTTTGTACCATAGCACAATCCCTTAGCTACAGCTACCCCTATTCTTATTCCTGTAAAAGAACCAGGTCCTACAGATACAGCCACCCTATCTACATCTTTTATCGAAAGTTTTGTCATCTTAAATAAATTATCTATCATATTCATTATTACAGCTGAATGATTTACTTTTATATAAAGATTTAATTCTCCAATGACTCCTATTTTATCATCATAAAGAGAAACACTTCCTATCTTAGTAGATGTATCAATTGCTAAAACCAACATAGTTTAACATCTCCCTCTCTTTCTCTTCATTTCCCACATATCTTATTTCAACTTCACGAGTGTTTTCAGTATGGTAGTTAAGTTTCACCTCTATATACTCTTTCGGTAACTCACTCTCTATAATATTTGCCCATTCTATAAGAAGTACTCCACCACTATTTAAATAGTCCTCATACCCTACCTCATATATTTCCTCCGCTTCACCTAAACGATAAACATCAAAATGATATAGTGGTAATCTTCCGTCAAGATATTCTAAGACATAGTTAAATGTTGGGCTTTTAATATTTTCATTAACACCTAATCTCTTTGCAAATTTTTGAGAAAATGTTGTCTTTCCAGTTCCTAAATCTCCTATAAGAGCTATAACTGTATTTTCACTAGAAAAGTCTGCCAACTTCTCCGCTAACAGATTTAACTCCTCAAATGTGAGAACTTTATTCATTTTCTCCTCCCTTTTTTTCATCTTTAAATTGTATCTTTTTTACTATATTAGTAGTTGATTTTCCATCTACAAAAGATAGTATTCTTACTTCTCCACCATTTTTTTCAACTACTGCTGTTTCTGGAAGTTGATCTTTTGTATAATCTCCACCTTTAACATGAATAGATGGCTTTATCTTTTCCAATGTTTCTATTGGAGTTAACTCATCAAATATAAGTGTAAAATCTACAGCTTTCAATCCAGATAACATCTCAGCTCTATCTATCTCATTATTTATAGGTCTAGTAGGACCTTTTAAACTCCTTACAGACTTATCTGAATTTACTCCTACTATAAGAACATCTCCCTGTTTTTTAGCTTCATTTAGATATCTTAAATGTCCAACATGTAAAATATCAAAACAACCATTTGTAAATACAACTTTTTTACCTTGTAATTTTAACTCTTCTATTACTCTTGCTGCTGTCTCTCTACTCAATATCATAATACTACCTCCCATATAGCAAGTTTATTTTCTGTATATATTTTATCATATTTATATAGTGAGTTGCAAATGTTTAAAAATTTGTCTCTACTCTTTCTTTTGTATATAGTTCTATAAACTCATATATAATCTCTGCTGTAAGTCCCCAAATCATCTCTCCTTGAAAATTATAAAAATAGACCTCTCTTTCTCTTCCAGACCATGAACTCCCATATCTAGCTGGTAGCTTTAACTCACTTGTTGAAAAAAGTGGCTTATTTTCTACTCCTATTTTCTCTACTCTTGGAATATTGTTTCTAAAAAAATCTATTGGTACTAAAAGAACTCTTTCAACTTCATTTCTATTATAATTTAACTCCTCTATAGACTCTATATCTATATACCCAGCATAAACTTCTAATATTATTCCATTAGGGCTTACCAACGTTCCAAATTTTCCTAATACCCTTATCTTTTCCTTTGATACCCCTAATTCCTCTATTGTTTCTCTAATAGCTGTATTCTCAGTTGTTTTATCACTCACCTCATATTTTCCACCAGGAAAAGATATCTCCCCTCCCTGTCTTATATGAAGAGCTCTTTTTTCCAATACGATATACTCACTTTTCTCCATTGTTAGTATTCCTATAAAAACTGCTGAATTTATATATCTCTCTTGACCAATTATTCTCTTTTCTCCATCTTGTAATATATTTAATAACTTTTTTTCCACTTCATCACCTTTGTAGTTTTTAAAAAAAAGAAGAAAAATTTCTCTCTTTAATTAGAGGTGAATCTTTCTTCTTTATTACACTTATTTATTTTTTAATTTAAAAGATACTATTTTGTTCCAAATATTCTATCTCCACAATCTCCAAGTCCTGGGTATATATATCCCTCTGCTGTAAGTCCTTGGTCTATCTTAGCTGTATATATAGCTACATCTGGATGTTTATTTAACAATTTTGCTATTCCCTCTGGAGCAGCTACAAGACACATAAATATAATATCTTTTACTCCTTGATTTTTTAAATAATCAATTGCATAAACAGCGGATCCTCCTGTCGCTAGCATAGGATCTACAACTATTACCTTTCTTGAAGTTATATCTACAGGAAGCTTGCAGTAATAATATACTGGTTCTAAAGTTTCTTCATTTCTATATACTCCTATATGCCCAATTTTTGCTGTTGGTATAAGATCTAATATTCCATCTGTCATCCCTAGTCCAGCTCTTAAAATTGGTACAATAGCTAATCTATCTTGAAGTTCACATCCCACTGTTGCCATAAGTGGTGTAGTAACCTCTTTATCTTGTAATTTAAGATTTTTTGTTGCTTCATATGTCATAAGTTTAGCTATCTCATTTAGATTTTCTCTAAATGATTTAGTATCCGTTTCAATACTTCTCATTATTGTTAATTTATGTTGAATTAGTGGGTGATTAATCTCTATTACTGCCATTTGTTCCTCCTTATATTTTTATTATATAGTTATTATACTATATTTTTTCTAAAAGAAAAATATTTATTTAAGTAATTTTTTAAAACAAAAGAGTAGGATATTAAATCCTACCCTTCTCATCATTAAACTATTTTTTAATGCTATATTTTTTGTTGAATTTGTCAACTCTTCCAGCTGCATCGATGAACTTAGCTTTTCCAGTATAGAATGGATGGCATTTTGAACATACAGCTATTTTAAGTTCGCTCCCTTTAGAATATGTTGATCTAGTTTCGAATTTCTCTCCACAAGTACATTCAACAGTTATAACTTCATATTTTGGATGAATTCCGTTTTTCATATTTTCACCTTCCTACAAAAATTTTTCTTAATATCGAAGTTATTTTATCACAATTCTTGAATTTGTGCAACTATTTTTTGATATCTTTTAAAAAAATTTGTAAATTTTTATTTTTTAAGGTAATATATCCTTATGAAGAATTTTTTGGAGGATAATTGTGGCAAAAAAATTTTATGCATATTTCTTAGAAAATGAAAAAACTTTTGGAATTGTTGATACTTGGGATGAGTGTAAAAACTTAGTTCATGGAAAAAAAGCTAGATACAAATCTTTTCCTAGCGAAGTAGAGTGTAAAAAGTGGTTAGAATCTGGAGCTAATTATGAAAAAAAAGCTGAGATAAAAAAAGATATTCAAAAGGAACTTCCAACTGGAATCTATTTTGATGCCGGTACTGGTAGAGGAATAGGGGTAGAAACTAGAGTTACAGATGTAAATGGAACCCCTCTCTTACAGTTTAACTCTTTAGGATACATACCTAATGAATTTGGAAATATTCATTTAGGAAAGGAAAAAACTAATAATTATGGTGAACTTTTAGGTCTTTTCCTAGCTCTTGATATTGCTACTAAAGCAAACTATAAAAATATATATGGAGATAGCAACCTAGTTATCTATTTTTGGTCAAAGGGAATCTTTAAAAAAGATAATCTTTCTACCGAAACTGTTGATTTAATTTTAAAAGTTATTGAAGCTAGAAAAAAATTTGAGCTTGCTGGTGGAACTATAGAATATATTTCTGGAGATTATAATCCAGCTGATCTAGGATTTCATAAATAAGAGGAGAGAGATAATGGAAACTTTTAAACTTTTTAGTAATGAGCATTTTGTCTTAATTTTTTCAAATATTATATTTTTTATATTTTTACTCTTTATTGCTAACTTTTTTGACAAAAGATATTTTGCAAAAATTACAGCAATCGTAATATTTATTCTTAAATTAGCTGAATTAAGCTATAGACATCTATACAATAATGAAGAAATTTTTGAGCTTTTACCCCTTCATCTTTGTAATATCACTTTAATTTTTGTTATAATTATGATGTTAAGTGGTTCAAAATCTCTATTTCAATTATGTTTTTATTGGAGTGTTGGAGCAATCTTTGCCGTTGCTACCCCAGATGTAAAATACTCTTTTCCAAATTTTATGACAGTAAGTTTTTTCATCACACATTTTTATATTCTTTTTGCTGTTGCTTATTTCTATCTATATTTTAGTTTTAGACCGGCTATATGGGGGTATTTCACAGCATTTTTTACTATTAATATTATATGCTTGGGTGTTTATTTCTTAAATGTACATCTTGGAACAAATTATTTATATGTCAACAGAGTTCCTAGTTTTTCTTCACCTCTAAACTACTTTGGTGAATGGCCTTATTATATTATTGTAGTAGAATTGATATATATTATACTTACTTATTTACTATACCTTCCATTTAGAAGTAGAGCAGTAAAGTTTGGAAAAACTAAATTTTACTAAAAGTTAATTAAATACAATGTAAAACTCAAGGATAAAAAATGTTCTTGAGTTTTATTTTTATAAGCACTCTCAATATCTCTTTACAATCATCATAATAATTTTTTATTATATATAAAAAAAGAATTATAAATTTTTCTAATATTTATATAGACTTTATTATAAAAAAATATTATAATATTCTTGTAAATAAGAAATTTTAATTATACTTAGGAGGGCATATTATGATTCTAATCAAAGAAACTTTAAAAAAACTTCCTGTTGCATTTACAGGTTTAGCTTTAGGAATATCTGGAGTGAGTGGGGCTTTAGCTGTAATATTAAATCCAGTTGCCTTATATATAGGTAATTTTATTTCTCTACTATTATTATTACCTATTATAATAAAAAATATTCTACATTTTGAAACTTTTAAAGAGGAATTAAAACACCCTACACTAGGAAGTTTTATTCCAACTTTAGATATGGCTCTTATGAATTTTTCTGTATTGCTATATGTATTTTCTCCTATTTTAGGAAAATCTCTATGGCTTCTATGTATAGCTCTACACTTTATATTTGCCGTATCTTTTATCTACCATAGATTCAACTCTTGGAATTTACACCATATGGTTCCAAGTTGGTTTGTTCCCCCTATTGGAATAGTTGTTGCTTGTGTCGATTCTACATCTATGAATATGCCAACTTTAGCACATACTCTTTTCTATATAGGATTCTTTTTCTATATTATAATGCTTCCATTTATGTTATATAGAATTATCTTTGTAGAAAGAATTGATGATGCTAGATTACCTACATTTGCTATAATGGCAGCTCCACCTAACCTTTGTCTAGCTGGATATTTAGTGGCTTTTAATAATCCTAATCCTGCAATTATAAATTTTCTTTTCCCATTAGGATTATTTATGACTGCCCTTATCTATATAGCTATGTTTAAAATTTTTAGATTGAGTTTTACTCCAGTATATGCTTCATTTACTTTCCCTTTAGCTATTAGCTCTACTGCTATACTAAAATATTCACTATATATTAAGCAATTTGATTTAGCTAGAGGAGAGTTTTGGTATATTTTTTCTACAGTAGCTACTACCTTTGCAACTCTACTAATAACTTGGATATTTATTAAAATGTTAATATTTGTCAATAAAAACATAATAAATTCATAAATATAAAAGAAGAAAATCTTACTTAACTCTTGTAAAATTTTCTTCTTTTTTTACTATTATTAAATTATTCCTTGTCCATACTGATAATATAGGTATCCTGTAACCAATAAAACAAACCCTATTTTTAACATCAGACTAAAATTTTTATATAAAACAAAACATAGTATTATTACTACTAATACAGATATAATCGTCGTATTATCTAAATTCACTTTTCTCTCCTTCTAAAATTTTACCTTTGGAACCTCTCTAACTTCAGCTTCAACTTTAAATAATGGTTCCTCTTTAAAATTAAATATTCCAGCAAAAATATTTCCTGGTATCATTCTAATTGCTTGGTTATAAGCTGTTACAGTATCATTGTAAAATTGACGTGCAAAACCTATCTTATTCTCTATATCTTTAAGTTGATTTTGTAAGTCCATAAAATTAGCATTTGCCTTTAACTCTGGATAACTCTCAGTTACCATCATAAGTCTACTCAGTACACTTCCTAATTCACCACTAGCCTTTATCTTCTCATCTATAGTACCAGCCGTTGTATAGTGAGTTCTTGCAGCTATAACTCTCTCTAATGTCTCTTTTTCATGACTTGCATATCCCTTTACTACCTCTACAAGATTAGGTATAAGATCAAATCTTTTTTGAAGTTGTACATCTATCTGACTCCAAGAGTTTTTTACTCTCTCTTGCAATTTTACAAATTTATTTTGATATACTATCCCCATTAAAATTAATAACACTATTAAAACTAAAATTACTATTATAGTTACCATATTTTCCTCCTAATTCCTAAATTTAGAATGCTCCTCCGCCACTACGGCCTCCTCCGCCACCAGAGGAACCACCACTAAATCCACCACCTTTTCCACTGATGGAAGAATTTGAAGATTTAGCTACACTCTCAATAGCTCTTTGAGCTACTCTTTCTGTATTTATCTCCATAGTTTTAAACATATTGCTATATAGGTATAGACTCATCAATGAGCTTCCTCTATAACTATTTCCCATAATTATATCTGAATTTTCTCCCTTTTGAGCCATTATCTTCTTATACCCTTTAGCTACCTTATCTGCCACACCCAGAGCTACTGCATAGACAAAATAATGCTCCCATAGTTGAATAGAGGCTAATTTTGCCTCCTCCAAATTACTATAGTCTACTAAAAACTTTCTAAAAGCCTTCCACCTTGAAATAGCCTTCTCCTTTTCTAAACTTGCTCTTTTTCTTGAAAAAGTATAAGGCATCGTTATAAATCCTAATAAAGAGATTAAAATAAATAGTGAACTTTGGAAATAGTTTATCATAAAAACTCCACCTATAAAATATGTCATTCCAGTAATTACACCTAAAGTTGTTGAAAACTTATCTCTCTTATCCATTTTCAAATTTTTAGATAACATATCTGTATATACTATAGTTTTCCATCTTTCATAGTTACTATTAAATTCTTTAGCCTTTCCTCTATTTTCTACTACTCTTTCTATCTCTTCAAGAATAACTCTCTCTCCATCTCCTAACTCTCTTATATACCAATTTAGGATGAACTTCTCCTCATCTGTTGGAATCCCCTCTGTCTTCTCCTTCAGTCTAAGAATAGTCTTATTCCCTTCCTCTATAAGCTCTAAATACCCTTTTCTGACTAGATCTAATAGAGTTGCAAAAAGCTCTCTACTATCCGGATACAATCTTTTAGAAATTAAAGTTCCTGCTACTGCTGGAGAATAATTATCTGGTAACTCTCTAAAATACTCCCCATATTCATTTTCTACCTTGTATCTTTTGCTATTTTTTTGATAGATATAGATTGCTAAAAATACCCACCAAACCATAGCAACACCAAATACAGCTCTTCCAACATATAATCCAACTACTGCCTTCTTCCTTACTTCATTAGCTTCTTTAGCTAATCTTCCCTCCATATCCAATATCTCTTTTAGAGCAGTTTTATTCTTCATTAATAAGGGATTAAAATCAGTTAAAATATTTTTAGGAAAAAGTAAATTTACCTCTAAGAATTCTCCTGGATAGTAGTTATTCAAGGTATATCTTACAGTTTTTCTATTCAATATCTCAATATTTCCTGTAAGTGGTCCATGTCCAAATGCATATATATCATTTTTATCTACACTCTCTGGCAAATTTATAGTTACTCCTATTGTTTTTATTGGACTTTGCCAATCCTTTCCTACCATTTTCCTATTTAATTGAGCTATATCTCTATAAACAGTAACCCCTCTTGTCAGAGTATACGTAAATACAAACTCCCTCTTCTCATTTTGACTAGGTGCATAAAGTTTTATTTTATACACTCCCTCACTTGTGCTCACACTATAGTTTCCCTCTGCTAGAGCTACACTGTTCTCAGCTTTTTTTAAACTTCCATTATCCTCATAAAAAACTTGTAAATTTTCAAGTTTCCCATATCCTAAAGCATCTATATTGTAAAGTATACCATTTATCTTATCTATATCATAAATAACTCTCTCCTCTACATCAAGACTTCCATCTCTTTCAATATTAGCTACTATATCTAATTTTTCAATATTATAAGCTGGACTTCCAAAGATAGTTGTGAAAATGAGTATAGATAATATAAGTAGTTTTTTTAACATACTCCACCCCACTAAATATTATATATTTTACTATATTTCTCTTTTAAATATTCAATATAGTATTTCGGATTTAACTCCTCTCCTGTAACCTCTTTTATAATTTCAGAAGTAGTTTTTAACTTTCCATATTTATGAATTTTCTCACCAAGCCACTCTCTTATCTTATCCAACTCTCCTCTTTCTAATATCTCCACTATATTTAACTCTTTTAACATAGTGTTATATATCTGTGCTGAATAAGCACTTCCTAAGGCATAAGATGGAAAATATCCTACAAGCCCAGCTGCCCAATGTACATCTTGCATAACTCCTTCACTATCAGTTTCTGGTACTACTCCTAGATACTCTTTCATCTTCTCTTTCCATACTTTAGGTAAATTATCTACATCTATAGTTCCATCTACTATTCCCTTTTCTATCTCATATCTTACCATAATATGTAATGAATAAGTTAATTCATCTGCTTCAACTCTAATAAGTGACGGTTCAACCAAATTTATCTCTCTATAGAAATCTTCTAGCTTTACCTCTTTTAAAAATTGAAAACTCTCTTGAGCTCTTTTATATATGTGATTCCAAAAATGAAAATCTCTTCCTATTATGTTCTCATAAAATCTTGATTGAGACTCATGTATCCCCATAGAACCACCTGTTCCTAAGATAGTATCTTGTAAGTTATCCCCTATCTGTTGCTCATATATTCCATGTCCAGTCTCATGGATAGTACTAAATACTGCCGACATAGGATTATTTTCTATATACTTAGTTGTTAGCCTTACATCATTTTTAGTTATATTCATAGTAAATGGATGCTCACTCTCTGCACCTATTCCTCTATCAAAATCAAATCCTAAATACTCTCCTATAAATCTATTGAACTGTTTTTGTTTCTCAATATCTACTTTTTGAAGAAGTTTTTTATCAGGATTTCCAGCCTCTTTAACTTTTTTCAATAGTGGTACTATCTCTGATTTTAAAAGTGAAAAAAACTCATCTAGTTTTTCACTTGTCATTCCCTTTTCATACTCTTGTAAAATTACATCATATAGATTTTTTTCATCTTTTTTATGATAGTTTGCAAATTTAATAGTATATTCAAATATCTTAGCTAAATTTTTCTTATACTTTTCATAATTGTTCTCTGCTTTCGCTTCTTCCCAGACACCTTGAGTTCTAGCTACTAATTCAGAGTAAGCTTGGTACTCTTGAGCTGGGATCCTCTTCATCTTTTCTATATCCTCTTTTAGTTCCTCGATCTCTTTTCTCTCTATCTCATTTAACTTCTCTAAGTTCTTACTAAGGAACTCTACACACTCTTCAAACTCCTTTGACGTTGTCAAAATATACTCTTTCATACTTAGATACCCAACTATTTCAGCTAAATAATCTTTTCCCTTTTTTGGAGTAGTAGTTTCTAAATCCCACTGTAATACTGCTAAAGCTCCCTCGATCATCTTTTTTTCTTTTATCTTCTCTCTAAATTTTTTAAGTATCTCTTCCATTTTTTACCCTCTTACTCTTCTCTTTTATTTTTTAATCTATAATCTCTAGGATTTTCTAGATTTTTATCCTTCCACAATCCTCTTTTCTCCTTCTTAGCTTCTTCATAAGCCTTTCTATAACTTTTCTCTTTACCTGCATGATACTCATAAAACCAAGCATTTCCACTTCTTAACATCTCTAAACTTATCTCTTTGTTATTAAAATAAACTCTAGCTACTTTTCTCTTATACTTGTCCTCATATAAGACTTTTAATTCTACAGTCTTCTTAAGTATCAAACTTTCTAAATATTTCTTTGATTCTGCTCCATATTTTTGCTTTAATTCTGGAGCATCTATCCCATACATTCTAACTCTCATTTTTTTTCCATTAGCTTTTACAACAAAGCTATCTCCATCAGATACCTTCTCTACATAAGCATCTAGAGCATAGGAAAAGATTGAAAGAATTAAGCTCAATATTATTGTAAAAATTTTCTTCATCTCTTTTAATTTCTCTCCTAATCTTTCTTTAGATTAATATCTATTTTTGGATTTTTTATGCTTAAATCCATTTGTGGGAATGGAATTTCAACATTTACTCCATCTAAAGCCTTTTTAATATTATTTAAAGTTTGTTTATACACTGTCCAATAGTGATCGTTTGTAGTCCATCCTTTCAATGCTATATTTATAGAGCTATCTCCATAAGACTCTACATGTGAATATACATCTGGATCCTTTAATACAAGTGGATTACTTCTTAACATCTCTTCTAGAGCTTTTCTTGCTATATCTATATCCGCATCATAAGCTATACCTATTATAAATTTTAATCTTCTAGTTGGTGTCTTTGTATAGTTGATTATCTTATTTGATATTATTATTCCATTTGGTATAACTATTAAATCGTTGTTATGTGCTCTTAAAGTCGTTGAAAAAATATCTATATCATAAATATATCCTTCTTCTTCATCTATATTTACCTCATCTCCTACTTTATACACTTTAAAGATTAAAATAATTATTCCACCAGCAAAGTTAGATAGGTTATCTTTTAAAGCAAGACCAACACCTATTCCCATTGTTCCAAAAAATGCTAATAAACTACTCTCCTTAACTCCCATTATAAGTAAACAAATAGTTATCAATAAAGCATGTAATCCTATATTTAATATAGATCTTATAAAACTTTTTAAAGATTTATCTACTACAATTTCCTCTTTTTTCTTTTTTAAACTAAATAGTGGTGTAATCTTTTTTATTGTCTTTATTACTATATAATATAGGAAGATACAAAATACTAATTTTAAAGCAAAAAATATTAATTCTACCGTAAAGTTTACAAAAATATTTTTATCGGCTAATTTTAAAACAACTTCATTTAAAAATTTTTCCATCTCTTTTCTCCTTTGTTTCTTTTTTTATATTATAGCATATTTATTTTTAGAAACAATTTTTATTTAATTCTATTTATCACATATTAAAATAATAAAAGCTCCCTCTTTTATTAAAAAATTTATAATTTCCTTAGATAATAATACTGGGAGTTACAAATAACTTTTTTATTTGCAACTCCCATTTATATTCCTTTATTATACTGTTATTTTTTTATATATTTCAATATATTTATCTGCCGATTTATCCCAACTATTATCTCTAGCCTTAGCATTTTTTATAATTCCATTCCATTGAGATTTATCTTTATAGATTGAGATAGCATATGAAAGTATCTTTAACATTACATCTCCATTTGGTTCTTTAAACCCAAATCCATCTCCCTCTCCAGTAAATTCATTGTATGGAGTTACAGTATCTTTCAATCCTCCAGTTTCTCTTACAAGAGGGATAGTTCCATATCTCATAGCTATCATTTGTGATAGTCCACATGGTTCAAAAAGAGATGGCATTAAGAAAATATCAGCCCCTTCATACACCTCTATAGAAAGTGGTTGATTAAACCCTATATAAGAGCAAACTCTACCTGGGTACTGACTCTCTTTCCATCTAAAGAAGTTCTCATAATGTGCCTCTCCGCTTCCAAGGAGTACAAATTGGATTCCAAGATTCATCATTCTATCAAAAGTCTGTGTTATCATATCTATACCCTTTTGTCTATCCAATCTTGAGATTATAGCTACTAATGGTATACTTGGATTTACTTCTAAACCTAATCTTTTTTGTAGTTTAGCCTTTAACTCTTCTTTAGGAGTATTATTTAATTTAAATACATTCCCATCTATTCCATTTACTATTCCTACTAATTTACTATCAAACTTTCTAAAAAGTCCATCTATTCCCTCTCCATACTCCGGAGTTTTTATCTCCTCAGCATAAGATTTACTTACTGTAGTTACATAATCTGAATATACTACTCCACCTTTTAAGAAAGATATCATATCATAGTATTTTAATCCGTCCTCTTGATAATACTTCCATCTGTCAATCTCTAAAGTTTCTTCCAACTCTTGATTTGGAAAAAACCCTTGGAATCTTAAGTTATGAATTGTAAATACTGTCCTTATATTTGTAAATCCTCTCTCTAAAAGATATATTGGAGTAAGAGCAGTATGCCAATCATTACAATGAATAATATCTGGAGTAAAACCTGTAATATCAAAAGTTTCTACTACTGCCTTTGTGAAAAAAACAAATCTTTCACAATCATCTAACTCACCATATATTTTAGACCTTGTAAAATATTGCATATTATCAACAAAATAATATGTTACTCCTTCTAGTTCATAACTCTCTATTCCTACATAAGCATCATAGTGAGATGCCCAGATTTTTTTATGCCCAAGATGCTTCATGTTATTTCTGTATTTCTCTGGTATCTGCCCATATTTAGGTAGAATTACTCTTGCATCTATTCCCTTTGCTTTTAATGCCTTAGGTAGTGAGTAAGCTACATCTCCTAATCCACCAGTCTTTATAAATGGCCAAGCTTCTCCAGTAGCAAAAAGTACCTTCATATCTCTCCTCCTCTTAGTTTTTTCTAGCTCCTTCTAAATAAGCTAATAAATTTTTATAGTGCTTATCATCCCATTTTATATTTTTTTCTATTACTAACGGATAATTTCTAGAAGCACTTAGTTTTTCATTTGAATTTATAACATTATTTTTATCTACAATGATATTTTTCAAAACAGCCCCAGCTTTTACAACACTATCTTGTAATAGTATACAATCCTCAACTATAGCTCCAGCTTCAACTACTGCACCTCTAGCCAAAACAGAGTTTTTTACAACTCCTCCTAACATACATCCATTGGCTATTAAGCTATTATTAACTTCCGCACTCTCTCTAAATAGTGATGGTGGTGTATCCTTTGTCTTAGTATATATACTTCTTTCTGGATTAAATAAATCGTCTCTAACTTCTTTCTTTAAAAGATCCATATTAAAATCAAAATACTCTTTTGTTGAGTTAATACAAGATAAGTACCCTTTGAATTCATAACCATTTACCGAAACTCTTCCTACATTTCTTGTTACTAGATCTCTTACTGTATAGTAAACTCCATCTTGTATTCCATCACATATCATTTTTATTAAAAGTTCTTTACTCATAACAAAAGCTTCTAGAGATATATTTTCATCCTTTTTAAAGAAAAGATTTTGTCCTATTCCTAAAACCTCTCCATTTTCTCCAATTTTAACACTATCACAATTATCGAATCTCTCATTTGCGTTATTTACATTTTTATAAACTAATGTTATATCTCTTCCACTAGCCTCATGATGTTTTACCACATCTTTAATATCTAAGTTACAAACCATATGTGAACTTAAAACAACTATATTTTCTTGCTTACTACGGAAAAAATATTCCATATTTTTCTTAACTCTTTTTATATTAGTTGTATATGTAGAATCTGCCATTTGTTTAAACATAAATATTCCATCTTTTTTTCTATCTAAATCCCACTCCGTTCCTCTTCCTATATGGTCTGTAAGTGAGTTTAGATCCTCGTTTCCAGCAAAAATACCAACATTTCTTATTCCTGCATTTACAAGATTTGACAATGGAAAATCTATTATTCTATATGTCCCTCCTACTGGAACTGATGCAAGTGGTCTCATCTTTGTAAGTGATCTTATATTATCTAAATTTTCATCTAAAAATATTATAGCCATGTAATTATTTAGCATATTTTCCTCCCCTTTATTAAACCTATTTTATAGCATTACTCTTTATTATTTCTCCCTGTCCGATTACAACAATCTCCTCATTATCCCTAACTACAGTATTTTTCTCTATTCTTACATCATTAGCTAAAATAGCTTTGTTGATAATTACATTTTCTTCGATTACTGTATCCGCCATTATTACAGAGTTATAGACTTTACTATTTTTTCCTATTTTTACCCCTGGAAAAATAACTGAATTCTTAACTTCTCCCTCTATTTCACATCCTTTTTCTACAAGAGAAGTTATTACTTTTGCATCATCACTTACATATAAAGGTGGATAAACCCCTTGACGTGTATTGATTCTCCAACTTTTATCAAATAGATTTAATTCATTATCGTCTTTTAATAGATCCATATGAGCATCCCAGAAGCTTTCTATTGTTCCAACATCTTTCCAATATCCTTCAAATGGGTATGCATAAAGTTTCATTTTATCATTTAATAGGTTTGGTATAATATTTTTTCCAAAATCATTACTTGAATTAGGATCTAACTCATCTTCTATTAGATATTTCTTTAAAACACTCCATTTAAATATATATATTCCCATTGAAGCTAGTGTACTTTTTGGATTTTTTGGTTTTTCTTCAAATTCATATATTGAAAAATCTTCATTAGTATTCATTATTCCAAAACTTGGTGCATCTTTTAAAGGTACGTTAAATACTCCAATTGTTACATCTGCATCTTTTTCCTCATGGAATTTCAACATCTTATCATAATCCATTTTATAGATATGATCTCCTGATAAGATTAATACATGGTCTGGATCATACTTGTCTATGAATGAAATATTTTGGTATATAGCATTTGCTGTCCCTTTATACCAACCACCTTCATCATTTTTCTTCGTATGAGGTTGTAATACTGTTACTCCACCATTCATTCTATCTAAATCCCATGGTGATCCATTTCCAATATGTTCATTTAAAATATGAGGTTCATACTGAGTTAATACTCCAACTGTATCTATTCCTGAGTTAGAGCAGTTGCTCAACGTAAAGTCTATTATTCTATACTTACCTCCAAAAGAAACTGCTGGTTTAGCTATTTTTTCTGTAAGTTTTTTTAAACGACTTCCTTGTCCTCCTGCCAATAACATGGCTATTATATGTTTCTTCTTCATACCTATCCTCCCAAATATATTACTATTTTATCTTAAGATCTCTCTTTTGCTTTTTCTTTTTTCCCTTTGTTATTACCTACTTTTAAAGCTTCCGCTTCTTTTTTATCTTCACTCCCCTCTTTTACTTTTCTCTCTTCAGCTTTAAGAAAAATTACAGAGTTTGCTCCTATATCCACCTGAATATGTTGAGGCCTTCCATTCCATACCTCTATAACTGGTTTATATCTCTTTCTCTTACTAAAGTTAGTTCCTCCATATTTTTCATCATCGCTGTTAAGAATCACTCTATATATTTTATTTTCTGGAACTCCTATTCTATAACCTATTTTATTCTCTCCAGAAAAATTAAATAGCCCTATTACTTTTTCACTTCCATCTTTTGTTTTTCTTAAAAAAGATATTGTATTTCCATTATTATTTTCGTGCTCTATCCATTCAAATGTATCCCAACTATCTTCCCAAAGAGCATTCTCCTTTAAATACAGCTTATTTAGAGCCCTACAATAATCTTGTATTTTTTTATTTTCTTCACTATTCAAGAGTTGCCATTCCAATTGCTCATAGAATCTCCATTCCAATCCTTGTGCAAATTCATTCCCCATAAAATTCAGTTTTTTTCCGGGATGTAGCATCTGATATGAGTATAAAGCTCTTACATTAGCTAACTGTGCTCCAAAAAATCCTGGCATCTTATTAACTATTGATTTTTTTCCGTGAACTACCTCATCATGTGAAAGTGGTAACACATAGTTCTCTGAAAAAGCATACATAAAAGAAAACGTAAGCTTTCCATGATGATCCTTTCTATAAAGAGGATCCTCTTCAAAATATTTTAAAGTATCATTCATCCAGCCCATATTCCATTTGTTATCAAATCCCAAACCACCATCTACTGCATGTTTTGTTACATTTGGCCAAGCTGTAGAGTCCTCTGCCATAATTAAACAATTCGGATAATCTTCATGAATTACACTGTTGAATTTCTTGAAGAAATTTACCGCTCCAAGATTTTCCTTTCCTCCATAAGCATTTGTAAGTCCATCTACATTAGGAAGATATAACATATTAGCCACAGCATCTATCCTTATTCCATCTAGATGAAATTCCTTAAACCAAAAATTCACATTAGAGATCAGAAAACTTTGAACTTCATATCTCGTTAAATCAAAGTTACAAGTTCCCCACTCCTTATTCTCTCCTATTCTTTCATCTGCATACTCATAAGTAGCTGTTCCATCAAATCTATATAGTCCATGACTATCCTTACAGAAATGACCAGGTACCCAATCTAGAATTACCCCTATATTGTGCCTGTGCATATGATTTACAAAATACATAAAATCTTCAGGGGTTCCATATCTACTAGTTACAGAATAATATCCAGTACTTTGATATCCCCAAGAAGCATCTAAGGGATGCTCTGTTATTGGCATAATCTCAATATGAGTATAATTCATATCCTTCACATACTCACACAATTTCTCTGCAATCTCTTTATAGTTTAGAAATTCTCCATTTTCACCTTTTTTCCATGAACCTAGATGAACTTCATAAATATTCATAGGTTTATTTAAACCTGTTATTCTCTTGTTCATCCATCTAGTATCTGTCCATTTGAACTGTGGTATATCATATATAACTGAAGCTGTATTCGGTCTTAGCTCTGAATAAAAGGCATATGGATCAGCTTTAAAAACTACATTTCCATCTGCTTGTTCAACTCTAAATTTATATAGGTCCATCTTCTTTAATCCAGATATTTTTAACTCCCAAATTCCTTCTGGATTAATCTTCTTCATAAAGTAATTATCTCCAGTCCAATTATTAAAATCCCCTACTACTGAAATAGCTCTAGCATTAGGTGCCCACACCCTGAAGATAACTCCATCATCTTCAAAGTGTGCTCCCATATATTTATAAGCTTCTCTGCTCTCCCCTTTATGGAAGAGATATCTATCCAACTCTTTTTCCAATCGTTTCCCCTCCTCATATAAAAAACTCTTATAGTTTTACTGGAGTGATATTCCAAATCTCCTCTGCATACTCTTTTATTGTTCTATCCGATGAGAATTTTCCAGCATTAGCTATATTTTTTAACTGTTTTCTTGCCCAATCCATTCTAAAAGTATACTCTTTATTAATTATTTGTTGAGTTCTTCTATACGCTTCATAATCTTCTAATACAAAGTATTGATCTGCCTGATGCCATGGAGCAGTCTCCATAAGTGATCTATGAATGTTGCCATAAACTCCATTTCCTAAATCACTAAATGTTCCATCTACTAGAGAATCTACAATCTTTTTAAGTCCTTCTACTGAATTATATGGAACATGAGGATCATATCCGCTATTTCTCATTTCCTCAACTTCTTTTACAGTTAAACCAAATATATAGTTATTCTCTTTTCCAGCTTCTTCAACTATCTCTACGTTTGCTCCATCCATTGTTCCTAATGTAAGTGCTCCATTTAACATAAATTTCATATTTCCTGTTCCAGAAGCTTCCTTCCCTGCTGTAGATATTTGCTCAGATATATCTGCTGCTGGGAATAATTTTTGAGCTACAGAAACTCTATAGTTTTCAACAAATACAACTTTTAACTTTGAATTTACATCTGGATCTTTATTTATCATTTGAGCTACTTCATTTATAAGTCTTATTATTCCTTTAGCTATGAAATATCCTGGGGCAGCTTTAGCACCAAATATATAAGTAACAGGTGTAAAATTCATATTTGGATTTAATTTTAACTTATTATATAACCCTATTATTTGGAATATATTTAATAGCTGTCTCTTATACTCATGTAGTCTTTTAATCTGTACATCAAATATTGAATCTGGATCTATCTCTATTCCTTGAGTTTTCTTCAAAAATTCTGCCAATTCTACCTTTTTCTCATGTTTAATATCCAAAATTCTTTTTAAAACTTTTTCATCGTCTAAATATGCCTCTAATTTTTTTAATTCACTAAGATCTGTTATCCAAGAATCTCCTATCAACTCTGTAATTAAGTTTGCTAATTGTGGATTTGATTGTAATAACCATCTTCTTTGAGTGATACCATTTGTTTTATTTAAGAATTTTTCTGGATATAGTTCATACCAATCTTTTAACTCTTTATTTTTTAATATCTCTGTATGAAGTGCAGCAACTCCATTTACTTTATGACTTCCATAAATAGCTAACCAAGCCATATGTATCATATTTCCGTTTATTATTCTCATTCTATTTTGTCTATTTACATCATTAGGAAATCTCTCTTCTAATAATCCTTTTAATTGATTATCTATTCCTTGAGTTATTTGATAAATTCTTGGTACTACTTGCTCATATAATCCTACCCACCATTTTTCTAGAGCTTCTGCTAATATTGTATGGTTAGTATATGCAAATGTTTTTTCTACTATGCTCCATGCTTTTTCCCAAGATATCCCCTCTATATCTACAAATATTCTCATTAATTCAGGAATTGCAATTACTGGATGTGTATCATTTAATTGAATAGCTGTAAATTCTTCAAATTTATCAAAATCATTTCCATGAACTTTCTTATATCTTTTAACTATATCTTGTAAAGAAGCAGATACAAAGAAGTATTGTTGTTTTAATCTTAATTTTTTCCCCTCATCTGTAGAGTCATTTGGATATAATACTCTTGAAATATCTTCAGCTAAAGTCTTTTGTTGAGTTGCATGTAGATAATCTTGTTGATTAAATTTTGCTAAATCTAAATCTACTAATGAATGTGCTTCCCAAAGTCTTAAAGTATTTATATTATTTGTTCCATAACCAATTATCGGCATATCATATGGTACAGCTCTAACACTTCCATCTCCAAATGCTACTATTACCTCATCATCTGGTCTCATTACTGACCATACATCTCCATATTTTAACCAAGTTTCTGGCTTTTCTATTTGATATCCATCTCTGAACTCTTGATTAAAGATTCCATTTCTATATCTTATTCCATATCCTTTTCCTGGTAAATTAAGTGTAGCTAATGAATCTAAGAAACAAGCAGCTAGTCTTCCTAATCCTCCATTTCCTAAAGCTGAATCCTCTTCTGCATCCTCTACCTTATTGTAATCTATTCCTAACTCCTCAAATAACTCTCTTACCTCTCCTAACATTCCTAAGTTAATTAAGTTATTTCCTAAAGCTCTTCCCATTAAAAACTCAGCTGATAGATAAAAAGCTTGTTTTTGCTTCTCATAAAGCTTTCCTGTGTCATACCAGTTATCAGCTATATTCTCCATTATAGCTTGCCCTAAAGCTCTATAGATTTCAAAATCTTTAGCTTCATTCAACTCTTTCCCAAAACTTACCTTCAAATTTTTTTCAATTTGTTTTCTTAATACCTCTTTTTCTACTCTCATCTTTCTTACCTCTTAATATTTTTTATCTATTGAATGTTGTTGTTACTTCTTTTAATCTATTTTTTATATCTTCAGTTATATCTTTTTCTTTCAGTCTCCACTTCCAATTTATTCCAACTGTTGATGGTGTATTCATTCTAGCTTCACTGCCTTGTCCTAATAGATCTTGCATCTGTATTAGAACCATATCAGCCTTCGAACTCCACAAGGTATCTATACATCTCCACTCAATCGGATTCCAAAAATTTCTTCCCTTTTCTATCAACCATTTTTTTAGATACTCATCACATCTATTTTTTGTTTCCATATCTAATTTCTCATACCATCCAACAATAGTATCATTATCATGTGTTCCTGTATATGCTACACAATTTTCATCATATCTATGAGGTTGATAATCATTCTCCTTCTCTCCAAAAGCAAATTCCAAAATTTTCATTCCAGGGTACTCACTTTTTCTTAATAACCTCTTGACTTGAGGTGTTAATAATCCTAAATCCTCAGCTATTATGGGAAGTTTCCCTATCTTTCTTTCTATTGTTCTAAATAACTCTATTCCGGGTCCTTTTTCCCATTTACCCTTTATGGCGGTTTTAGCTCCATATTTTATACTCCAATATGATTCAAAGCCTCTGAAATGATCTATTCTTACTATATCATAGATTTCAAAGCAAAACTTTACTCTATCAACCCACCATTTATAATTTTGTTTCTTTAACACTTTCCAATCGTATAGAATATTTCCCCAAAGTTGTCCTGTCTTACTGAAATAATCTGGTGGACATCCAGCAACCCTTTTTGGCGTCTTTGATTTTGTATATTGGAATATCTCTGAATTGCTCCAAGTATCTGCACTATCTGTAGCAGCAAAGATTGGTATGTCCCCTATTATCTTTATACCCTTTCCATTTGCATAATCCTTTAATTTTTTCCATTGCTTATAGAAAGTATATTGTAAAAATCTATAATATTCAAGTTTTTTTTCATTAATCACATTTTTTTCAAATTTATTTTCTATTTTGTTTTTATATATTTTACTCCATTTTTGCCATGGTAATCCATTAAAATGATCTTTTAATACCATATATAGAGCATAATTTTCCAACCAATATCTATTTTTTAATACAAATTTTCTATAATCTTCCTCTAATTCTTTATCATTTTCAATTTTTATTAAAAATTTTTCTAAAATCTCTTCTAATAATCTTTCTTTTTCAATTTTTACCTGTCCATAATCCAAATTATCATCATAATTTAGACCTCTAAGTTTATCCAAATCACTATCTTTTATATATTCATCTCTTACAAATTCTTCCATATCTATAAAAAGATAGTTTCCAGCAAAAGCTGAATAAGATTGATATGGAGAATCTCCATATCCAGTTGGTCCCATTGGAAGTATCTGCCATAACTTTTGTCCAGTTTCATTTAAAAAATCTACAAACTCATAGGCCTTCTTTCCAAAATCCCCTATTCCATACTCACTAGGTAATGATGATATATGCATCAGTATCCCACTTTTTCTTTCTCCCATTGTTCCTCCCTATTTTATTAGATTCCTTTTTTCATGAAATGTATTTATTCTTATTTTTTCTTCAAAAGTATCTTCATAAATTTTAGCTAATTTTGCCATATATATATCACTATGTATATGCTCTGATATTATATTTATAAAAATCTGATTATCTGTTAATATACCACTTACTTTATCCCCTATTTTTGTTACAATCAATCCTTTATTTAAATCGGAAACTAACATTATCCTACTTGAATTTTTGAAGCTTTCTATTTTGTTACTCTTATGGTAGATCTCCATTCTCAATCCCATATTATCCAATTTATTAAAACAGAAGACTATTATTCTTACCCCTCTATCTATTGCAATTTTTAACTCTTCTCTTATCTCTTCTAAATTAAAATCTGTATTTATATAAAGTTCTTTCTTGGTATTGGAAATTATATTTAATAAAGTTGTTTTTATATTTTCCTCTCCCTCTAATTTATAGAAATACTCCTTTTTATTAGTATTAGTAACTCTACTCAAATCTTTTTTTAAGTTTATAGAATTTTCAAAGTATCTCTTTTCTAACTCTTCAAATAAGAGCTCCGGATTTTTTGCCTCATACTCCTTACTACTATTTGGAATCATCAAAATATATCCATTTTTATACATATTTTCTAAAGTTTGATATATTGTAGATTTTGATAACTCTAATTCCTTAGCCAATTTATAACCATTAGTCCTTCCTAATTTTAAAAGAGTAATATAGATAATCGCTTCTGTTTTTAGAAAACCTACCTCCATTAATCTATTTATAATTTTCTCCACTTTTATCCCCCACGTTAGTAGTTTTTTATCGAACTACTATTTCTTAGCTACAATTATACTCCTTATATCGTTTAATTTCAAGTTTATTTATATTTTTTACAAACATTTTTTTTATTTTACAATCAAAAGTATAGTCAAAATAAATTTTAAAAAAAACCACATCTGATATTAAAAATATCAAATATGGTTTTTTATTTAAATCAAATTCTTAAGTAATAATTCTGCCACTTTATACAGGATAAAAACTCCTATACCACAATAAGAGACTAGTACTAATAAAGCACCTAATCTATTATCATACTCATAGTTATCCTCTAGCTCCCTATTATCTTTTATATTAAAACTTTTATTTATTTTTTCTAATTCTTCTAGCTCTAATTTTTCTTTTGCTGTTAACATCTTTATCCTCCATTTTATAATTTTCATTCTCTATAAAATGAAGTTTTTTCAATTTAACAACACTCTTTTTCTATCCCAAATTATAATTCCTGTTAAGCCTCGCTCCTTCTTGAAACTAAAACTCTTTTTTTCATTTTTAATACTCAGCATAACAATTGAAACTACTCCAATAAAATTTGGTATAACATCTCTCAGTTGTTCTACTATATGAGTATTATCATTTATTGAAATTTCAAAAGGAACTATCTCAGGAGAATTAGAAGCAGTATCAGCCAAAATAATAATATTTTGATTATTTCTGTGCTCAAATAAAGGTGGTAAATTTCTAGAATAAAATATATTAGTTAATACTATTGAAAATATAAAAATTAATAATAAAGATACTTTCTTCAATCTCATTCTAGCATCCCCCCTTATTTTTATATTTTACAATCTTTTAGAATTTTGTCAATTCCTATTTTATTCCTTTACTATTTAGAAACTCTAACATCTCTTGATTTTCATTATCTTTAGCTATAGAGATAGCTGAGTCTCCATATGACATATAATTAGGATTTACTCCTAACTCTAAAAGTTTCTGAACAACTGGGATAAATCCATTAGCTACAGCTCTTAAATATACCTCACCTAAAATATTTTCCTTTTCCTTATTTACTCTCTTTAGCTCATATCCCTTTATTTTCAAAAGTTCTAAAATCTTTTTATCATCATATGTATAGTAAATAGGATAATTTCCTCTTTCATCAACTTCTAAAAAATTTGCCCCTCTTTCACTCATTCTTTCTATAAGAGCTGAATCACCATTAATTCCAGCCCAAAACAATGCATCCCAACCATTTTTATCTTTTAAATAAAAATCAACCTTTTGTGTTACAACATATTTTGAATATGCAAGAGGTTTATTTTTTATAAAATACACTAACAATGGCTCATTTTGATTATCATAGACATTTAAGTTAGCTCCATCTTCACACAATTTTTTTAGTGTTTCCAAACTTCTTACATAAAATATAGGAGTTTTTCCTAGTATATCCCTCTTTTCAGTATTTACTCCTCTATTTAAAAGAACTTGTACAGAGTTTACACTATTATTCATTAATGCTACTGTTAACAAATTTCTTCCCATATCATCTTCATAATCTACTGGAAATCCATCAATCAAATATTTATTCAATCTATAGTTATCATCCATTAAAATACTACTATAAACTTGCTCTATTGTAGGAGATGCACTCTCCTTCTTCTGAAAAAGAGTGCACCCACTAAATACTGATACTATAACTATTAAACTTATTATTCTAAAAATATTACTCTTCATTTCTCTTTTCATATTTTCTTCTCTCTCCCTCTTTCAGATATTTCTTTCTTAATCTGATATTTTCAGGAGTTACTTCTACAAGCTCATCATCTGCTATATAATCAAGGGCTTGCTCTAGAGTAAATCTTCTAGGTGGAGCTAATTTTACAGCATCATCACTTCCTGCAGCTCTCATATTTGTAAGTTTTTTAGTCTTACATACATTTACTACTAAGTCATTTTCTCTACTGTGTTCTCCAACTATCATTCCTTCGTATACAGGTATTCCCGGATCTAAGAACAGTGTTCCTCTATCTTGAATGTTATTTAATGCATAAGCTACAGTTACTCCTGGCTCTGTTGCAATTAATACTCCTCTACTTCTTGTAGGTATCTCACCTTTATGTGGCTCATAATCGTAGAATGAGTGGTTTAATATTCCTGTTCCTTTAGTATCTGTTAAGAACTCATTTCTAAATCCTATAAGTCCTCTTGCTGGTACTTTAAACTCTAAACGAGTATATCCATCAGTACCTGGTATCATAGATACCATTTCTCCCTTTCTGATACCCATTTTTTCAATAACTACACCTGTATAGCTATCATCAACATCTATTAAAGCCATTTCAATTGGCTCAAGTTTCTTTCCATCTTCCTCTTTCATAAGAACTCTTGGTTTTGAAACTTGAATTTCAAATCCTTCTCTTCTCATATTTTCAAGTAATATAGAAAGTTGAAGTTCTCCTCTTCCTTTTACAACAAAGGCATCTGGAGTGTCTGTTGCTTCTACCTTCATACTTACGTTTGTTTGTAACTCTTTTTGAAGTCTTTCCCAAATATGTCTAGACGTTACAAATTTACCCTCTTTTCCTGCAAATGGAGAGTCATTTACCATAAATGTCATAGCTAGTGTTGGCTCGTCAATATCTATTAATGGAAGAGCTATTGGCTCGTTTACATCTGCTAAAGTTTCTCCGATATCTATATTGTCTATTCCAGCTATACACACTATATCTCCAGCGTGAGCCTCTTGAATCTCTACTCTTTTTAATCCTTCATACCCATAAAGTACAGAGATCTTTCCTTTTATCATTTTTCCATCTCTTTTTATAAGCATAACTTCTTGATTTCTTCTAACTATACCGTTATGAATTCTTCCAACAGCTAACTTACCAACATAATTATCATATGCAATATTTGTTATTAAGAATTGCATAGGCTTGTTGTCGTCTCCTTCTGGATCCTCAACATGCTCAAGAATAGTTTCAAATAGTGGAGTCATATCATTACTTTCCTCTTCTAGACTTCTCTTAGCAAATCCACCTTTTCCTGAAGCATATACAACTGGGAATTCAAGTTGTAAATCATTTGCATTTAACTCAATAAATAACTCATAAACCATATATAATACATCTTCTGGTCTTGCATTTGGTTTATCTACTTTATTTACAACTACTATTGGTCTATGTCCTTGTTCTAAAGCTTTCTTTAAAACGTATTTAGTTTGAGGCATTGGTCCCTCAAAAGCATCTACTAGAAGTACAACTGAGTCAACCATTTTCATAATTCTTTGTACTTCTCCTCCAAAGTCAGCATGTCCTGGAGTGTCTACAATATTGATTTTATAATCCTTGTATCTTACAGAAGCATTCTTAGAGAAAATAGTTATTCCTCTTTCTCTTTCAATGTCGTTAGAGTCCATTACTCTCTCTTCAACTTTCTCTAACTCATGAGAACCAAATGCTCCCCCTTGTCTTAAAAGACAGTCCACAAGTGTTGTCTTACCGTGGTCAACATGGGCAATAATTGCTATGTTTTTTATTTTCATTATTCTTCCTTCCTTCAGGGTTAAAAATATTTATACCCTTTTAATAAGTTGTTATTTACATTTGCTAAACCTAAGAACTTACCTTCACAGTAAATTCTATATCTTCCATTATCAGCTTGTTGTCTGATAGTATTTCCATTTAAAAATAGAGTAAGATTTTTTCCACTGTCTATCTCTATATCAGGATATAAGAAAAACTCTTCAACACTTTGAAGAAAATCTAACTTTCCTTCATTGTATAATTTTTCTATATTTTCGAGTGAGAAAGCATCTTCTATCTTTGAATCTCCAACTCTCTCTCTAACTAATGAGTTCATAGTTGCAAAAGTCCCCAACTCTCTTCCCATATCATTTATTAGAGAACGAATATATGTTCCTTTAGATACACCACATCTAATTTTTCCCTTTACTCCATCAAAATCTAAAATCTCAATAAAGTCAATATGTATATCTCTTGCCTCTCTCTCTATCTCGATCCCTTTTCTTGCTAAATCATAGAGTTTCTGTCCATCTACTTTAAGTGCAGAATACATAGGTGGAATCTGTTTTATATCCCCTATAAAACATTTTAAAACCTCTTCTAGCTCCTCTTTTGTAGCACTTTTTTTATCTGAACTCTCTACAGTTTTTCCCTCTATGTCATAAGTATCTGTTCTATATCCCAGTTCAAATCCTGCTACATAAACTTTTGAATACCCCTCTATATCTTGAACTAGTCTTGTTGCCCTACCTAAACAAACTACTAAAACACCTTCGGCTAGAGGATCTAAAGTTCCTGTATGTCCTATTCTTTTCTCTTTCAATACTTTTCTCAGTACTCTTATTACATCAAAAGATGTAATTCCACTAGGTTTATTTACATTAATAATTCCTTCCAAGATCTCAACTCCCATATTAGAACTATTGTATATTGTATCATATAATCCTAATTTTTTAAATAGTTTTTTCTACTTCCAACTATTTTTCCACAATTCCATATCTGTTGCTTGGACTCCAAAGTAGATACTCATGTATTCCTAAATCCTCTAAAGCCTTTACTTGAGCTTCTATCTCTTTTTTACCATATGGAATATATCCTTTTACCCATTTAGCTGTAAATGCTTGTAACCATGGTCTTATTTGTGATGGGTAAGTTAAGTTATGGTTTCTATTTACTCCATCTAGTGTTGTATAATATATAGTTTTATATGGTTCAGCATCTGGTACAGCTATTCCATATACACCTTTTCCATAATGACTTGGATATGCCATTGGTGATATCATATCTACTTCATTGCTTATCACTTCCCAGTACTGTCCAAGCCCCATATCATCTCCAGAGCTAGCTACTTGTCCATAAATATCTGCTGATATGTATACCTCTAATGGCTCTAACTCTTTTCTAGCATACTTTAAATACTTTTGAATTGTCTCTGGTTTTGACTCTCCATTAAAATTTCTATAGTCTAATTCTTTATCTAATTTTCCTCCATTTGAAGCTGGGAATCTTACATAATCAAACTGTATCTCATTGAATCCAACCTTAGCTGCTTCCTTTGCTACAGCCACATTGTATTCCCAAAGATATCTGTCGTGTGGTGAAACCCAAATTACCCCATCACTATTTGTAAATGGCTTACCAGTTGCTCTTTTTATAATAGCTTTATCTGGGTGCTTTCCTGCATATGTTGGGTCTTTAAAAGATACTATTCTTGCTATCGTATATATATTATTATCCTTAAGTTTTTTCATAAAAGCATTGATATCTGCTATTGGATATTTTTTATCATTCTTTCCTAGATACTTTAATTCAGCATCTGTTCTAAATAACATCTTTCCAAAGTCCTCTTTTACATCTATAACAAAGGCGTTAATACCTGTTCTCTTAGCTAAATCAATCAATTCATCCATTCTTTTACTTGAAGCAGCAGTATTAACAGTAAGATATATTCCTTTTACATCAACTTTTGGATTATTTGGATACTCTTTCTTAGGAACTGGTGTAAAATCTATATTTTTTAAATTACTTGGAATAACCTTATGAATATCTTCAGTTAAACTTCCTGTTCTAATCCATCCCTCTCTATTTTCATTATTCTTTCCGTATACTACTCTTTTCCAAAAACTTTTCTCTATATTTGTTTCTACTTCATAAGTACCATCATCTTTTTTTACTTTTACCTCTTTAGGTGTTTCAATAACTTTTTCCTCTAAAACCTCTACTCTAACAGCTTTTTTCAAACTATCCTTCTGTGTATTAGAGTTTGGCTCTGAATATATTGGAGTTTTATAATTTATTGTATATGCATAATTTTTTTTCGATGGTTTTTCAGCTACCTTTATCTCTTTTAACGGCAATACTTGTTCCTGTTCTTTTTCTCTCTCAATTGCCACCTCTTTAACTTTAATCTCCGAAGTTACATTTGTTTTTCCAATCTCTTTAGTAATTCCTACTGTTGTTGTAATAGTAATTATATACAGAGCTATTATTCCCAATATACTTACTATAAATTTATTATTTCCGTTCATACTACCTCCCTTGTTCTGTTATTTTTCATTCATACTTGAATATTTTATACTATTTTATAAAAAATATCTAGTTTGAATTTATAATATAGCAAATTTAACTTATATATTTTTTAAACAAAGAGAGATTTTTTATATAAAATATAATAAAAGGAGAAAAATTTACTTTTAGGTATTGATTTTTAATACCTTTACACAGTAAGTTTTTCTCCTTTAACTATATATTCTTATTTAGATTTTTTCTTTCCTTTTGTTGCTTTTTTCTCTACTACTGGATTCATTTTTTCTAAAAGATTTTTACCCGCTTTAAATTTTGCAACCTTTCTTGCAGCAACTTTCATTGGTTTTTTAGTTTGTGGATTTATACAAGTTCTCTCTGCTCTTTCACTTGTTTCAAACTTTCCAAACCCTATGAATGAAATGCTATCTCCCTTTACTAACACCTCTTCTAATGTATCTAAGAATACCTTTGTTAATCTCTCTGCTTCAGCCTTTGTTTTTAGTTCTGCCTTAGCTCCAAATAATTCTACAAATTCCTTTTTTGTCATCTGAAATCACTCCCAGTTATTGATTTATTACCCTTACTATTAAAATAGCATGTTTTTGTAATAAAAACAATAGTTTTTATTATTTTTTTAATTTTTCTTTTTTATAAATAACTCTACCCAATAATTTTTTCCATCTTTATCTTTAGCCATTCCTATTCCAGTTTCATCATAATTTGAATTTAAAATATTATCTCTATGACCTTTTGAATTTAACCATCTCTCCACTACAAATTCAGGTGTATCATGCCATCTAGCTATATTTTCCCCAGCAGCACTAAATTTTATTCCTTTTTTCTTTATAATATTAAATGTCATTCCATATCTCTTGCTATTATGGGATAAAATCTCCTCTTCAGCCATATCTTTTGCCTTCATTATAGCAATATTATTTAGCTCTTCATTTATTTTTAAAGGAGTTAGCCCATTCTCTATTCTTGCTTCATTTACCAATTTTAATATTATCTCTTGATACTCTGCTCCCTTTGCTTCTGCTATAAACAAAATAAAAACTATAAATATACCCAATAACTTTCTCATTTTTTTCACCTCTTTCTATTTTTAACTAAATTATACCATTTTTTTACTTTAATGCCCACCTCTTTAATTGACTTTTAATTCCTTACATTATATAATTTAACTATAAAATATTGCTTGAAAAGGAGAGATTATGTTTAGTGTTGATTTAGGATTTCCCGTATTAGGTGCTACTGTACTTGAAACTGGAATTAATTTTGGTATCTATTGTAAAAATAAAAAAAATGTAACTTTAAATATATATGATTTTGCTCATAATACAGAGCCTACTTTTTCATTAAAATTGGATGAAAATTTAAATAAGACCGGTGATATTTGGCATATTTTCTTGAGAAAAGCTAAAGAAGGACTTATCTATACATGGAATATAGAGGATTCTCCTGAACTTTTAGATCCCTATGCTCTATCTTATACAAACCATAAAAATTGTTCTAAGAAAAAATCTATTGCTGTTAAACAAGAACTTTTCAAAGAAAGACATCTAAACACCCCTTTAAGTGAAACTATAATATATGAAGTTCATGTTAAATTATTCACACAAAATCTAAATTCCTATGTTAAATTTCCTGGTAAATATAAAGGCTTTTTAGAAAAGATACCCTATTTAAAAGATTTAGGAATTACAGCTGTAGAGCTTTTACCTATCTATGAATGGGATGAATATACTGGAAGATTTGACGGAAATAATAAGCCGTTAGAAAATATCTGGGGTTATAATCCAATAAGTTTTTTTGCTCCTACTAAAAAATTTGCCACTAGTAAAAATTTAGATAGCATTAGTGAAATTATTGAATTAAAAGAATTAATAAAAGAGCTTCATAACAACGGAATTGAAGTTATACTTGATGTCGTTTATAATCATACTGCTGAAAGTGGAGTAGGAGGATATCTTTATAACTTTAAAGCTATGAGCAATAAAGATTTTTATATTTTAGAAGATGATGGTATTAATTACAAAAACTATTCTGGTTGCGGAAATACTTTTAATTGTAATAGTGTTATAGGAAAAGATATCATAATAAACTCATTGAGATATTGGTATTTAGATATGGGAGTAGATGGATTTAGATTTGACTTAGCTCCTATACTTGGAAGAGATGAAAATGGACAATGGGGAGCTCATTCGGTACTCAGTGATATAGCTCAAGACCCTATCCTTTCTCATTGTAAACTCATTTCTGAAAGTTGGGATTTAGGTGGATACTATGTTGGAGATATGCCTGCTGGCTGGAGCGAATGGAATGGAAAGTATAGAGATGTTGTGAGAAAATTTATTAAAGGAGATTTTGGGCAGATTCCAGAACTTTTAAAAAGAATATTTGGAAGTCCTGATATTTTTAAAAGAGATAATCGTTCACCATATAGTAGTATAAATTTTATAAGTTGTCATGATGGTTTCACTCTCTATGATTTAGTAAGTTATAATACAAAACACAATATTAGTAATGGGGAAAATAACAGAGATGGTGAAAATCATAATAATTCATATAACTGGGGAGAGGAAGGAGAATCTAAAAGTTTAGATATCTTATCTTTAAGAAAAAGACAAATAAAAAATTTCTTTCTTATTTTAATGATTTCCCAAGGTGTACCTATGTTCTTAATGGGAGATGAATGTGGAAGAACCCAAAGCGGTAACAATAATGCTTACTGCCAAGATAATGAAACTACTTGGTTTGACTGGGAAAGGGCAAAAGAATTTGAAGATATTATAGTGTTTGTTAAAAATATGATTAAATTAAGAAAAAATTACTCTATTTTTAAAAAAGATACATATTGGGAATGTGATGATTGTAAAACTAGCGATGTTATTCTTCATGGAATTAAACTAAATTCCCCTGATTTTTCGTATCACTCTTTAAGCATTGCTTTTGAATTAAAAGATATTCAAACTGATACTAAATTTTATATTGCTCTAAACTCATATTTTGGTGACTTACAGTTTGAACTTCCTAAATTAGAAAAAGGTAAAAAATGGTATCCATTAGTTGATACATTTAAAGAAGATAAAGAGAATTTTTCAACGGAAACTCCTCCTTTAGAAAAAAATACATATCTTGTTAAATCAAGAAGTTCTATCATTTTAATAAGTAAATAATTATTTAATTACCAAATTTAACTACTCAGCTACTAAAATTATAGCTGAGTAGTTAAAAAAACTCAAGAGTGTGAACTCTTGAGTTTTTTATTTTTATAACTATTTTACAGCTATAACTTCTATTTCAACTTTTACATCTTTTGGTAATCTTGCTACTTCTACACAAGCTCTTGCTGGTTTTACATCCCCTAAATACTCATTGTATACTTCGTTTATTGCTGCAAAATCATTCATATCTTTTATAAATACTCCTGCTTTTACTAC
>JAHLFN010000084.1 GCA_018883725.1 Candidatus Fusobacterium pullicola
TATATATATTTAATAAATATATAACAATAATAAAAATAATGAATTTGAAATTTTATAATTTGATTTGCTAGAATAATAAAAAAATAAAAAGGGGGGACTATTTTATGAAAAAAAGCACATTTAAAGAAGAAAATGTTTTGTTAAATATCTTAAAATTTAGTATACCATCAACCTTATCATCTATTATAAGTATTATTTGTACTTTAACAGACCGTTTTTTTATAGGTAATTTAGTTGGTCGTGATGGAATTAGTGCTATGTCAGTAGTTTTTCCTTATACTATGATTGTAAATAGTGTTATTTTTCTTTTTTCAGGACTTTCAATATTGATTGGAATAAAATTAGGAGAAAAAAGAAAATATGAGGCTGAAGAAATATTATCTAAAGGATTTTTATATTTAATTATTATAGGGATAGTATTATCAACAATACTATGGCTTTTCAATGAAACTTTTTTGTGGAAATTAGGGGCAACAAGAGAGAATATCATTTTAGCTAAAGAATATACAAAATATTTTATTTTAATGATTTGTTTTCAATTTATTTTATCTCAAAGTACAGTAATTCGAGCAATAGGGTATCCTTTCAATGCAATGGTTATAAATATTTTTGTTACTATTTTAAACGGGATATTGGATTATATTTTTTTAGCAAAATTATTTTTAGGTGTAGCAGGTGCTTCCTTGGCTACATTCATTTCTGTTTTTTTAGGTTCTATATATGTTTTAGTCTTTTTTTTTAGAAATGATGTAGTTAAATTAAAAATAAATAAAATGAAATTTGAAATTTTAACTTTAGTATCTATATTTAAAATAGGAATACCTAGATTCATAAATCAATTTTTTCAATTTTCTTTATCAGTAGTAATGTTAAAGCAAATGGGTAAATACTCAGGAGATTTAGGAATTGCTTCTATTGGAATAATTTCGCTTTTAAGAGATTTAATAAATACTAGTTTTCAAGGTTTTTCTCAAGGAACTCCAGCAATTATAGCTTATTATTATGGAGCAAAAAATTTTAAAAAAATACAAGAAGTAATGAAAATTCATGTTCGAATAGTTTTATCAATTTCGTTATTTTGCTTAATTATAACGTTAATTAATGCTGAGTATATTATTAGTTTTTTTGTAAAAAATGATGTAGAATTGATAAAATATGCTTCACATGGAACAAGAGTTCATTTATGTCTTTTGTTTTCAACTGCTCTTTTTTTAAGTTATAATAATTTTTTTCAAGCAATAAAAGATAGTAAAAAAGCAACTTTTTTTTATATGTTAAGAGTTCCTATTTTAAATATACCATTAATTTTTATTTTATCTTATTTTTTTCAAGATAATGGAGTATTAGTAGCATTTCCAGTATCAGATTTTATAACTTCTTTAATAGCTATGTACATAGGAAAAAAAGAGATTGAAAAATTAATTAGTAATAGTAGGGACTAAATAAAAGGAGGAAATATGAAAATAATATGTTTTAAATGCAAGGAAAAAATGTTAAAAAAGATTTTATCTGAAAGTGAAAAAGTTATTTTAATTTTAGAGTCAATTGATGAAACTGTACCTTATTCAAATGAAACTTTAGAGAAATTATATAAAATTTATAGAATTAATAGTATTGATTCTATTGAAGAGTTAGTTGCTGTATATCAAGATATACTTAATGAAAAAGATAATTATGATAAAGTTTTTGCTGGGGAAGAACATGCTGTTTTAGCAGTAGGATTCTTTTATAGTTTGTTAAAAAAAGATTTTAAATATCTTGAATTAGCAATAGGGACAAGAGATAAAAGAGCAATGAAAGAACATTTTAAAAATGCAAATTTAGATTTTGCAAAATTTAAATCAAGTTATTCTTTAGAAGAATTAAAAGCAGGAATAGGACATGGTTTAACTTATCCCATAGTAGCAAAACCAGCTTGTGGAATGGGAAGTTATAATACAGAAGTATTATACAATTCTAAACAGTTAGAAAAGTATTTTTTAAATTTAAATTTAAATCAAGTATTACATTCTGACCAAATAGTTTTAGAAGAATATATAGATGGAAAAGAGTACCATGCTGATATGTTATGGAAGAATGGAGAATGTATATTTTTGAGTATATTTCAAGATTTAGTTCCAAGAATTGAAGTTATGAAAAAAGTAAATAGAAATGGGTCTTTTTTAGTAAGAAAAGAATTAAATCCTATACTATATCAAGAAATTGAAAAAAAACATATTTCTTTAATTAATGAGTTAAAATATTTTGATGGAATTATGCACACAGAATTTTTTGTAAAAGATGGTAAAATTTATTTTTCCGAAATTGCTAAAAGAAATGGAGGAGGAGCAATTGTTCAAGCAATAAATGTAGCATTTGGAATTGATTTAATAGAAGAATGGTTAAATATTGAGTTAGGGAAAAAGCTTAATTTAAATATTAAACACCCCTCAAAAATATATTGTAGATTAAATTTTTCTCCTTTAAAAGCAGAAGGAATTATAAAATATGTTCCAACAAAAGAAGACTATTTATCTTTTCCATGGATAAAACATGTAGAAATTTTTATAAAAGAGGGACAAAAGTACTCACATTCAACTGCTTATATAAAAAGTATTTATTTAGTTATTGAAGCTGAAGATGAAGAAGATTTAATAAAAAAAATTGACGAAGTTTATGAAAAATATCCAATAGTAATATAAAATTAATTAATAATGAAAGGAGAAATATGAAAAAAATAGTAAAATTAGCAGGAATTGATTTATCTAAAGAAGAAATGTATTCTAAAAAATTATTAAGAGCAGGAATAAAGCTAAATACTCCTCCTGTTTGTAATTGGGCATGTCCATATTGTTATGCAAGTAGTCCAGAATTACAAAAAAATTTAAAAGAAGAAGATTACATAAGGTACAAAGATGCAAATTGGCACTTAAAAATGTTTAAATGGGTCAAAGAATTAAAAAAAGTTGGATTAAAAGCAATAACTATTAATGGAATGTTTGAACCATTAACTTCTCCTAAATTAAAAGAAGTTATAAACTTCGTATATGAAGAAAATTTAGCAATAACACTAGTAACTAATGGTGTTTTATTAACTGATGAATTAATTGAGTTTTTAAAAAGTAAGAAAGTGTCTATATTAACTAAATTAAATGTTCCAATAGTAGAAAAAGATTCTCCACTTTATAATGATGTAATTGAAATTCAAAAACAAATGACAGGTCTAAAGGGAAATGCTGAAAAGATATATGAGGACCAAAAAAATATGATAAAAAAATTAATAGCTTATGGATTTAATAAATGTGAAAATCCTGATACAAGTTATTTAGGAATAGAAACAGTTATTTGTAAGCTAAATATAAATTATATTCCAGAATTAATAAGACAATGCCGTGAATTAAATATTTATTCTCATGCAGAGGTAATAAAATTACAAGGATATGCTAAAAATTTTGAAGAATATCAATTAACAGATTTAGAGTTAAAGAAGTTATTTGAAGAGGTTCAAGAAAGAGATATAAAGGAAGGATATGAATTTTGGGAAGCAAAACCACCATATATAGGAGGAACATGTTACCAAAATCTTATGAGAATAGACCTTCATGATAATGGAGATATTTATCCATGTCCAGGAATTGATTTAAAACTTGGAAATTTAGAAGAAGAGTCCATTTTATCTATTCTAAATAATAAAAATTTGCAAGTAATTAGACAATTAGAAGATTTAATAGAAGGAGATTGTAAAACTTGTGAACAGTTCAAAAATAGAAGTTGCTATGGCGGATGTAGAGGAACTGTGTTTCAAACTTTAAAAAATAAAGGATATGGGACATATGAAGCATTAGTAGGTTCAGACCCTTCATGTTGGAGAGTAAAAAAAATATTAGACAAATAATAGAAATATATTGAGGTATGAATATGAATAATTCAAAACTTAAAATTGAAATATCAAAAACAGCTAAAATTTTTGAACAAGTTTTAGAAATTAAAAAAAAAAAAATATTATAGATATGTCAATAGGAGATATTTTATTTAATGATTATAACTTATTAGCAAATATATCTAGTAATATAATAAAAGAAAAAAAGATTAATTATACAAATTCAACTGGAATAACTGAATTAAAAAAAACAATATTAAGTATTTATGATTACCAACAAAATTATAATGAAAATAATGTAATAATATGTAATGGAGCTAAACATTGTTTATTTAATTGTTTATTTAGTATTTTGGAAGAGAATGATGAAGTAATAATTCCAATTCCTTATTGGCCATCATATGTGGATTTGACTCTTCTTATGAAATCTAAGCCTATTTTTGTAAAAAATAATTCTTTTATAGTAAAGGCAGAAGAAATTGAAAAGAAAATAACTAAAAAAACAAAAGCTTTAATTATAAATAATCCAAATAATCCAAGTGGAATGATAGTAGATGAAAAGGAGTTAGAAAAAATAATAGATTTAGCTATAAAATATAATTTTTATTTAATTTGTGATGAGGTTTATATGGATATATATTTTTCTAAAAGAACTAAGAGTATTTTAGAATTAAAAAAATCTATGCTCATAAAAGATAAGTTAATTATAATAAATAGTGTATCTAAGAGGTTTGGGTTAAGTGGTTTGCGACTAGGATATATGATTTTACCTTCATCTTTAGTAGAAGTAGTAAAAGCTTTACAATCAAATATGACATCTAATCCTAATACAATAGCTCAATATACTGTTGATATAATTTTAAAGGAACATCAAAATATTAATACAATTTTAAGAAAAAGGTTAAAAAGTAGAAAAGATTATATTATTGAGAAATTGAAAAAATTATCTTCAATAAGGATAAAAAATTATTCTGAATTTGGAATTTATTTATTAATAGAAACTAAAGAAGATTCTAAAATTATTTTTGATAAATTGTTAAAAGAAGAGGGGGTAGCAGTAATGCCAGGAGAGGTTTTTGGTTTAGAGAAATATATAAGAGTATCTTTTTCAGGAAAAGATGAAGAATTTATAGAAGGAGTAGATAGAATAGTTAAGTTTTTTAATAAAAAAATTGACAAATAGGGAGGGAAGTATAATAAAGGTAATCTTTATTATACAAAAGCAATGAAAAAGAATATTTTAGTATTATATTCAGATAATCCAAGTAGACTAGCTCATATTAATAAGATTAATTCATTAAGGAAACATTATTCTTTTACTTTAATATTGGATAAAAAAGACTTTAAAGAATGGCTTTCTAAGTTTGTTGATAATATTATTACAATAGAAATGAATAGAAGTCTATTAGATATAGAAGATATTGTAAAAAAAATAGAAAAAATAGGGAAACCTGATGGGATTTTGAATTTATCAGAATTATGTGTTCCATTACATTCAGCACTTGCTACTATTTTTAATTTACCAGGAATGAAAAGTGATAAAGCTTTAATTGCTAGAAATAAATACTTGATGCGACAATTTAGTAAAGAGTTAGAAATTCCTATTCCCAAATTTATATTAGTAGATGATAAATTTGAAGAAAAAGTAAAAGAATTAACTTTTCCAATTATATTAAAACCTACAATAGGAGGTGGTTCAGGAATTGTAAGAAGATTTGAAACATTATCAGAATTATTAGAAAAAAAAGAAGAGTTTTTAAGTTTAGGAGTTATGTATTCAAAAGACCCATTATTTAATGAACATTTAAATCATAATAATTTATTATTTTTAGCAGAAGAAATAATAGGAGGAGAAATATTATATCCTTCTCTTCTGCCTTATAAGATAGGAGAAATTAGTGTTGAAAGTATTTTTTTTGATAATCAAACACATATTTTAGCAATTCATGATAAAAATATTCCTAATAATGGTCCATATTTTGAAGAATATATGTGGTCAACTCCTAGTCGAATTCCACAAAATTTAATAGAAAAAGCATTTAAATATGTTGATAAAATTCATAGAAATTTAGGAAGTTATGTTTTACATACAGAATTTAGAACTTTTAAAGATGAGCTTATTCTTATCGAGTTTGGAGCTAGATTAGGAGGGGGACCTATTTATTCCTCTGTTTTAACTTCAACTACAAATGATTATATAGAAATTTTAATTGATTTATCATTAGGGGAAAGACCTAAGTTAAAGAAGGGTATTTCATATCCAACATTAACTCATTGTCTTTGGGCACAAAAACAAGGAAAATTAAAAAATATCTCTGGTTTATCAAAAGGAGTTTTTAGACCATTCTATTATGATATTCAAATATATGATGATATAGGCGATTTATTGTTAAGAGCTCCTAAAAGTACAAGAGCAAATGGACATATAGTTTTTAAAAATGATTTAGATAATGATTTTGAAAAGCTAGAAACAAGTGTAATGGAAGCAATAGAAACTATAAAATTTAATATTGAGGAATGAAAAAAATGTAGATTTTAAAAAATAAATATGGTATAATATGATATGAGGAAACTCGAGCCAGAGAGCCGTAACCCTTTAAATTAATAAACAATAGAATATAATTTTTAGGAACTCGAGAAACAAGAAACCGTAAACCTGAAAGATAACTGTTTAAATACAGCTATTTTTCAGGTTTTTTATTTACAAATTTTTTTAAGGAGGTATGTAAAAATGCAAATAAAAGTTTATACAGAGAGCAGAGTATATGGCTTTAACATAGATTCTACTTCTATCTCTGAAAATAAAATAATATTGAAAGGAATAGAACATAAGTTGATTATAGAAAAGTCTAAACATATAATCTTTGAAGATTCAGAAGGGATACCTAATATGAATATAAAAAATATTCGTATTAATGGAGTAACTTATGATGTTGATAGTTTTGATAAATTAAAAAAATTATTAATTTAAGGGGGAAAAATGAATTTAAAAAGAATATTAACTTCAAGTTTACTAATGTTATCAATGTCAATATCAAGTTATAGCATACTGTTAAGACCGATTGGTTATGACAAGATAATAGATAAAGATGAGGGAGTAGCATATGGGGAATTTTACCTAAAAAATACTTCCAAAGAAATGGCAAGATATAAGATAGAAATAGAGAGTACAGGTAAAGATAATGATGTATCTAAACATATGACTGTATATCCCAATTTAATCGCAGTAGAACCACTATCAGAGAAACCTTTTAAGGTATATATAGAAGATGATTATGGAGATATAAAAGAGGGAGAGAATAGCTTTATTCTGTCAATAAGAACAGTAAATGCTCCAGATATAGAGGATTTAAAAGGAAAAACTAAACAAACTATGTCATTCCAATTAGGAATGAAAGTAGAAATGTTTGCTTATAAAGGTTCTTATGATAAACCTTTAACAGTTGAAAATAGTAAATTTAGAGAGGTTGAGGGAAAAAAATATTGGAACTCTACTATGAAAAATGAAACTGGAAGAGGTTATGAACTGGGTATAGGATTTGTAGATAAGGCTAATACATTAATAGATGTCAAAACAAAGGGACGTCTATTTAATGGTTCTAAGACAGAGATAGAACAAGAAATTCCAGATGGAACAGACTGTATAATCTTCTATGACTTTAATAACTATAAGGTTATAGGAAAACAAAGAATAAAAGTAAGATAAATACACTTCAAAAATTTATTAAGATAAGGGAGGTAGAATATGAACTTTATGGGACGTGATTCCCCAAAATACACTATATAAACAGTATATAGAAATTTATTAAAAATCTTAGGAGGAAAAACAATGAAAATGAAAAAAATAGCAGTATGTGTGTTATCAGTTTTGGCTTTAAGTTCAATATCTTTTGGAGCTAGAGTAGCTTCAGACCAACAATTAGTAGATAGTCCAATAGGAGTAACTACTAAAGGAGATTCAGTAGGAGCAGGAGTACCATTTGAGGTAAGAGTTAATGTAATACCTAAAGGACCAGAGCTTGGATTATTTGATGAGAATGGAAACCTTTATGATACAGTAGTATTTGACCATGGTACTAAATTAGCAGGAAGTTTGCCTAGAAGTGTTGTAAAAAAGACAGTTATATTACAAAGAGCAGATGGATATGCCTTTTCAGCAACTGCAGATGGAAGAGCAGGAACAGCCACTTATACAGGAAAATTTGATGTAAAATCAACTTTATACAACAAGGCGACAAATACATTAACTCTTGAAAAACTATCATCTTCAACTGATGAGAATGATGATTTAGTAACAATGGATACAGAATTAAACTATATTAAAGGAGATAGAGAGGTATCAGCAACTGATAACCAATTAAGAAGTGAATTTAACTCTGTTATTTTAGCAGGAACTCAAGCAGTAGGTGGACAATATGTAGGAACAGGTACTATCACAGCTAGTCTTACTGTAAAATAAACTAACAAAATAATAAATAAGAATAATCTAATAGTATTTAATTAATATCAATATCCCATATAAATATTAGATTTTTTAAAGGGGGAATGGTAAATACCATTCCCTTTTTAAAAAATTTAAGGAGGGGCAAAATAATGAAGGGAAAAAAAATAGTGTCTTTTTTATTCTGTTTATTAAGTTTGAAATCATATAGTTATATGAATGTTTCGCCACTTATTTTTGACAAAAGGATAGATAATGGTGGAGAGGTACAAGAATACTATGTAACAAATGCTCTATCTCATAAAACTTCATATAGAATTTACCTTGAAAAAGGTAATGAAAATGATATGTCTGAATGGATTGAATATTATCCAAGAAATTTGAATTTAGAAGCAGGAGAAACAGGAAAAGTAAAATTATATATTGAAGCTCCAGAAAATACCAAAGATGGAGAATATACAGCTATATTAGGAGTGAAAGAAGTAAATACTCCAAATGTAGAAAGAGGTGGAAATCTTTCCATATACACAAATCTGAAAATTGAATTAGCAGGTTTTGTTGGAGATTTAAAACCTCAAATAGAAGTAGAGGATATAAAAGTTGAAAATAATCAACTTTCTATGAAAATTATAAATAAAGGAGAGATAAGAACTAAATTAGAGGTGTTTTTAGAAAATTCTAAAGAATCAGAAAAATATCTAGGCTCTATAAGACTCTTAAAGGGGTATGAAAAAATATTTTTGACTAAAATATCGACTGAAATTAAAAAAGGCTCTAAAGTATGTTTAAGAAGCTTAAACGGAGAGTTGATAAAAGAAATTGAAATGAAAGGGGAAAAATAATGAAAAAAAGATATTTTTTAATCTTATTTGCTATAACTTCTCTATTAGCTCAAGCTAAAACAGATGATATAGAAAAATTAAAAAGAGTAATGTCCCCAGAGGACTATGCTATTTTGACTAATACTTATGTTGAAAAAGAGGGAAAACAAATTTATGACCTTCTTATTAATGGAGAGTTAAGAAGTAAAACTTATTCTGTATGGTACAAAAATCAGAATATGTATTTCTCTCTTTTTAATTTTTTTGAAGCTATGAATTTTACTAACTATACTCAAGATAAAGAAAATGGAGATATTTCTATGTTTATTGGGGATAGTTTAGAAAATGTAATTATCAGTGTAAAAGAAAATTATATTGATTATAGGGTAGAAAAGTTAGCTTTAAAAAAAGATGACTTAGTTCTTGATGGAAAAGAGATATATATTAAGTCTGATATATTTAAGTCAATATTTTTAAGAAACCTTAGAATAAGTCAAGAAGAGCAAAGAATAAATATGAACTTAAATTTTGCGACTCCAGAGGAGATAAAGCTAAGACTTGATTTAACTAAGAATATGATAGATAGAGATAACTATAAGCAAGAGATAGTTTATGAGAATAAAAATAAACTATTTGAATTAGGATATTTAAGAACAGAAGCTAATAAAATCTTCACTAGAGATAAGAATAGTGATGATGACTCTTTTAAAGATGATTGGGAAGCTAGATTAGAATATCAAGGAGCTTTCCTATATGGAGAGTTAAATGCAGAATATGATATAAAGGAACATTTATTAGGGGACGTTAAATTAACTTATGATGATATTCATAATAAACATACCCTTGAACTTTCTAGCTTTAAATATGGAGATAATGGAGCTAGAGAAAATGGGATTAGATTCTGGAAAGATAAAGGGTATCTAATCACTGGTTCTAAAGATTATATCTTAAAAGAAGATGTACCAATAGGTTCAAGAGTAGAGCTTATCTATTTAGGAACTGTAATAGATATTCAAACAGCTACTAATGGACAAGTAATATTTGCTAATAGAAACATTAAAGAGGATAGAGAGTATATTCTAAAGATTTATACAGAAGATGGAAAAATCTATGAAAGAATCATAAATACTACATCAGATTATAACCAACAAAATAAAGGAGAATGGGAATATAACTTTGATGTTAGGGAAGACCATGTAAGTGATAGATATAGAATAAATGCTATGACTTACTATGGACTTACTGATAGTTTAACAGTAGGAGGAGGATATATAAAAGAACCTCGTACTATAAATGAAAGGTATGAATATGTAGATAAAGGAAGAGGAGAATTAGTATTTAGTAATTCAATTAAAGGCTATCAATATACTTTAATGAGTGGTGGAGAAAAAGCTTTTAATAATTATGTAGATGATGTAACTTTAAAATCTACTGATGATGAGTATAAATATGACTTCTTAGGACAGATTGATATTAAAGATTTAAGACTTAAATATCAACAAGAAAACTTTGGAGAATACTATTCTGATAAGTATGAAAAGGTATTTAGTGCTAGATGGAAACCTATTAAATCTTTAGAGTTAGAATGGGAAAAAGTCTGGAAAGAAAAATATGCTGACTTATCTTGGAGTGAAGATGAAATCTCACAAAGAGGAGATAGATACAGAATAGAGTACTCTAAATCATATAAATCAATGCTAGTAACAGCAGAATATGAGAAGTCAACTCTTCTTGATGAGGAAGATGAATACTCTCTAAATTTCTATTACACAGGATTTAGAACATTTACAACAAGACTAGAAAATACTTGGAAGGATAATGGAAAATATGAAACAGCTTTCTCTGTATTTAGTAATGGTAATGATTTATTTGACTATACTCTTGAAGCTAGGTATAGTGAGGAAAATAAAGATAGTTTTACAGTAAGATTCAATCTTAACTACAATAACTGGTTCAACTTTGAGAGTGAAGCAGATAAGAGAGGAAATCAACAATATAAGGTTGGAATAGATAGAATAACTGACCTTAGAAATCCTAAAGCTAATATAAGAAGTATAGAGAGTTCTCCAGTTGAAGTAACAGCTTTCATTGATATGAATAATAATGATAAATTTGATGAAGATGAAAGAGTTGCTAAGAATATAGAAATCAAATTAGCAGGAGAAACTAAAAAGACAAATTCAGAAGGAAAAGCTATATTCTATGGTATTCCTAACAGAGTCCTATATGACTTAAATGCTGAAATAAAAAGACCTAACCTACTTCAAACACCAAGTCCTTTAAAAGTAGAAGGGAAAAATACAGCAACAATAGAAGCTTATCTTCCAATAAAACCTATGAGTACTTTAACAGGAAAAATAAATGTTGCAGAAATACTACAATTATCAGAGGTAGAAAAAGCAAAAATCTATGAAAATATCATAGTAAAAATAAAAGATTTTTCAGGAAAAGAATTAGAGTTAGCTATGCCAGATGAAACTGGAGTCTTTGAAGTATCTGGACTTCTTCCAGCTAAATATTTAATAGAAGTAACTTATATAGGTATTGATTACTCTATTAAAGGAGTTGATGAGGTAATTCAACTATCTTATATAGAGAAAGGAAAAGATGGAAACTTATTTGTTTTCAACTTTGATAATGAAGGAATCAAATTAATGAAAAATGATTGGTTATAAGGAAGTGAAAAATATGATAAATAAAAATGTACAAAAAATGAATGGGAGGGGGGGGGTGCTATGATAGATTACAGAGCATTATCTGTGCCATAGCACTGTACCTAGTACTAATAAGTAATGTACTAGCAGAAGTCCCACACACAACAATAGCAGAAAATCCCAATAAGGAAGTAACAAAGGTAGAAACCTTAAAAAGAAGAGATAAGGCAGAGCTAAATCTCACAGTAGAGAAGAAAAAAAGTAAAGAAATAGTAGGATATGTAGAAGGAAATAAAGTAATAATTCCTAAGTCAGAAAATCCCCAAGTAAACTTTGAAG
>JAHLFN010000085.1 GCA_018883725.1 Candidatus Fusobacterium pullicola
GATAGGAGACTCTACAAATGAAGCTAGAAAAAATTTACTGATAGAGCAAAGAGAGGAACTTTTAGCTAAAATAAATGAATTAAAAGAAACTTTGGAATATTTGAATAAAAAGATAGAGAGATATGATGAGATAATGGTAAATGGTGAATGTTTAAAATAGTTATTAAAAAATCTTCCATTGAATCAAATATAAAGATAGAGTAGAATAGAAATAAAGTAAGCGGAGTACCTAGGAGGAACAATGGGAGTTAGAACTATACCAATAATAATTTTAATAGGAATGATAGTATATTTTTATACAGTTTTATTGAGAGTTGATAGATATTTTAAATTAAATTTAAGTAAAATGGTTTTAATCTTTATCCTACTATTGATATCATTACCAGCAATAAATATTTTTGGAATCTGGTTTTTAACTTTATTACATCTTTTTGAGATAGGTATAGTTATAGATATTTTAAATTTTATATTAAAGAGAACAGAGTTAAAATATTGGAATTTTTTATATGGAAGTTTTTTACTGCCAATAGTATTAACAGTTCTTTTATTTTGTTATGGGTATTATAATATCAATAATATAAAAAGAGTAGAGTACAATTTAGTGACTGATAAAAATATAAGAGAAAAAGGTTATAAAGTAGGTTTTATAAGTGATATGCATTTTGAAAATGCATTAAATTCAAAGAGGTTATCTGAACTTGTCAAGAGATTAAAAGAGGAAAATTTTGATATTTTACTTTTAGGTGGAGATATTGTAGATGAGGGAAGTACTCTAAGGGGAATTCAAGAAATTTTTAATTTACTAGGTAGTGTAAATACTAAAAAGGGAATATACTATGTATATGGTAATCACGATATGTCAAGATATAGAAAAACTCCAAATTATACTATAAAAGATTTAAAAAATAGTATAGTAGAAAATAATATAAAAATATTAGATGATAGTAGTGTAGAGGTAGATAATGATTTAGTGATTATTGGAAGAAAGGACAAAAGTTTAAGAAATAGAGTGAATAGTGAAAAATTAGTAGAACAGATAGAACTGAATAAGTATTTAATTCTCTTAGACCACCAGCCAGTAGAGTTAGAAAAAAATAGTAAATTAGGTTATGATTTACAAATTTCAGGTCATACTCATAATGGCCAGATTTTTCCATTCAATTTAATAATAAAAAAAATAAATTTGGCAGAATTGATTTATGGACATAGAAAAATAGATAATTTTGATGTAGTAGTGAGCTCTGGAGCTAGTGGTTGGGGATATCCTCTAAGAACAGCTGGGCAATCAGAGTATATCATAATAAATATTTTAGGAAAGGAAGGATAATATGAATAAAAATGTGTTGGTTATATCTACAACTCTTAGAAAAGGAGGGAATTCTGATATTTTAGCTGAGAGTTTTATAAAAGGAGCGGAGGAAGCTAAAAATAATGTAGAAAAGATATCTTTAATAGGTAAAAAATTGGATTATTGTAAAGGGTGTTTGAGTTGTCAAAAAACTGAGAGATGTATAATAAATGATGATGCAAATGAGATTATTGAGAAGATAAAAAATTCAGATGTAGTAGTTTTTTTCAACCCCAATATATTTCTATGAGATGGCAGGACAAATGAAAACTTTGTTGGATAGAACAAATCCGCTATATCCAAGTGAGTATAAATTTAAAGATATATATCTTTTAGCTACAGCTGCAGATACAGACGAAAGAGCTATTGATAGAGCGATAGTAGGACTAGAAGGTTGGATTGAATGTTTTGAAAATACTAAACTAAAAGGTGTAGTAAGAGGAGTTGGAGCAGATATAGTAGGTTCTATAAAAAAATATGAGGAAAAATTAAGAGAGGCTTATGAGTTTGGAAAAAATGTTTAAACAGATTTATATTATTTTATTTTTAAGTTTTCATTTTATATGTAAAGCTATCAATACAGAGGAGAGTGGTATGAGAGTTATAGAAATTATGATAAAAAATGAACATTACAAAGTGGAGTTAGAAAATAATAGAAGTGTTGATGTGTTTTTAGAAAGATTACCTTTAAAAATTAAGATGAAAGAATTAAATGAAAATGAAAAATATGGAATAATTTCTCCAAAAATTCCAAATGATAGTAGTTATAGTGGAAATATAGAAGCTGGAGACTTAATGTTATACGGTAATGATTGTTTAGTATTATTTTACAAAAGTTTTTATACTACTTATAGGTATACAAAATTAGGAAAAGTAATTGAAAAAGATAAGATAGAAAAGAATATTGGTAAAGATGACTACAATTTAGAAATAATTTTTACAAAATAGATAGAGGAGAGAAATGAATTTAGAAAAATTTTTAAATTATATGAAAACTCAGAAAAAACTTGAAATTGGAAGTGAAATTCATAGATATATGCTGGAGTTGAGTGATGAAGCAAGAAAGATAACTATGGATTTAAACAGTAAATTTTATACCCAAGAGGAGATAAGAGAGTTGATAAGTAGATTGACTCTGAAAGATATTGATAAAAGTTTTTGTATGTTTCCTCCGTTTTATACAGATTGTGGAAAAAATATTGAGATAGGAAAAAATGTTTTTATCAATTCAAATTGTCACTTTCAAGATCAGGGAGGAATAGTGATAGGAGATGGAACTCTAATAGGGCATAATGTTACCTTGGCCACATTAAATCATGGTAAATTACCAGAAGATAGGGGCTCTCTCTATCCTAAATCAATAGTCATAGGAAAAAATGTTTGGATAGGGGCAAATGTTACAATAGTAGCGGGAGTTACTATAGGAGATAACGTTATTATAGGAGCGGGTTCTATTGTAACAAAGGATATTGAAAAAAATATAATAGTAGCAGGGGTTCCAGCTAAAAAAATCAAGGATATTTTTTAAAAAAGAAAAGAGGGATAGTTTATATTTCTATCTCTCTTTTTATTTTTTTATAAAATAATTTGACAAACAAAATAAAAGGTTGTATAATGAACTTGTATTAGGGGAGAAAAGTATAAGGAGGATAAATATGAAAACAGCAATTTTTTATGGAAGTACAACTGGAACAACTGAAATGGTAGCTGAAAAGGTAGGCGAGTTACTAGGAGCAGAGGTTTTATCAGCTACAGATATTGATAGAGTTGAAAATTATGATTTTGTAATATTTGCCACTTCTACTTGGGGAATGGGAGAGTTACAAGATGATTGGTATGGTG
>JAHLFN010000086.1 GCA_018883725.1 Candidatus Fusobacterium pullicola
TATATTATTAATAAAAAATTATTCAAATAATAAAAAAATTTTGTTATACTAAAGACACTAGAGAATATTTTAAAAAGAACAACTGAAATCTAAATTATAAGGAGTAGAAAAATGTATATAAAACTTGAAAAAAATATAAAAGAAATAGAAATACAAAAAATAATCAAATTTCTAAAAAAAAATAATTTAAAATATATTTTTTCTAAAAATAATACATTAAAAATAGGAATAATTAAAAATAAAAAATATATTGATATTGATAAACTTTTATCTTTTAGTGGAGTAAAAGGTGTAGTTCCCCTTGAAAAAAAATATAAATTTGTGAGTAGAGAATTTCAACAAGAAGATACTATTATAAATATAAAGGGAAAGAAGATAGGTGGAAAAAATTTTTTATTTATGGTTGGACCTTGTACTATTGAAAGTAAAAACTCTATAATGCAAATAGCTGAAATTGCAAAAAAATCAGGTGCTCAAGTTTTAAGAGGAGGAGCTTTTAAACCTCGTACATCTCCATATGATTTTCAAGGATTAGGAGAAGAAGGATTAAAATATATCAGAGAAGCTGCTGATAAATATGATATGTTAGTAGTAACTGAAGTGATGGATACTATGGATATTCCTCTAGTTAAAAAATATGCTGATATTTTACAAGTAGGAGCAAGAAATATGCAAAATTTTAGTCTTCTAAAAATGTTAGGACAATGTGGAAAACCTATAATGTTAAAAAGAGGCATGAGTGCTACTATAAAAGATTTTCTTATGGCAGCTGAATATCTTATGGCATATGGAAATAATGAAATAATTCTTTGTGAAAGAGGAATAAGAACATTTGAAACAAGTACACGAAATACAGTAGATATAAATGCAATTCCATTAATTAAAGAAGAAAGTCATCTCCCTATAATAATAGATGCAAGCCATGGAACTGGAAAAAGAAGTTTAGTAGAACCTGTAACATTGGCAGCTATAATAGCAGGAGCTGATGGAGCTATGATAGAAGTACATGAAAATCCAAAATATGCTATTTCCGATGGAGAACAATCTTTAACCTTTAATGAATTAAAAAAACTTTCAAAAAATTTAGAGAAAATATTAAAACTAAAAGAATCTTTAAAATAAAATATTTTAAATCTACTTCACAATAGTAGCTTTCTTTAATATATAAAGAAAGCTACTATTGAATTTATAAAAAATTTACTACTATATTTTAGAATTGTTATTTCCTTAAAATTTATATAAAATTCCTGATGAAATTGTGTTTTCATCTACATCTGAATTATAGTTATATTGTACATATCCTTTTATGCTATCTGTTCCTAATTCTGCTTTTACTCCTAAATCAAATGTAGTATCATCATTATCATATTTGTCTAATTTAATGCTATTTCCTGTTACATTTTTGAATTTAACCTCCATTTCTTTATTAGGTTCTCCAAACTCATGGTTTATATTTCCATAAGTTTTTAAAGTTAGTTTTAGGTTATTATCAAATATAATATCTTTTCCTAATTCTACTCCTATTACACCTTCAATTGAATTAGTATTCATATCACTAGATTTAAGACCATATCTTCCACTTTCATCTATTCCATCAGCACTCATATAAGTAAAGTTAAGCTCTGCTTTTGGTGTAATATAGAATGAATCTAATGGTATTTTGTAACTTACCATATTATTCAATCCAAAATAATTAGTATGTAAATCTGAATCGCTTTCACTATATATATTTTGGAAAGCTAGAGTTCTATTATAATCTCCTGTACTCATTCCTCCAAATAGATTATTTACTATTTTTAAATTATCTTTTTGATAGATAGAGTATAAGTTTAATTGTCCAAAAGTATCTTCTCTATTAGCATTATTGAAATCAAAATCAGCTTCTAATTTACCTACATTAATAACTGCTCCTAATCTTTGATTATCTGATATAGCTTTATCAGCTCCAAAAAATACTTGTGATATTGTCATATCATATCCTGATAAATTTGTAGAATCTACATCTTTATTAGAATAATTAGCCCCTCCAATTACTCTTAAATCTTTATTAGTGTCTACATTAAAGATATTATCTACTAATAAAGTCTTATTTACTTTTATCATATCTAATGTTTGTTTAGATAAGTTAGGTAATAAATCATTACCAAAAGTCGCATTTGTTGCTTTATAAAAGTCATTAGCATTAGTTATATATTGGTAATTATTTAATAAGTCAACTAAATATACATTTTCCCAAGCACTTGGGTCATAAGCTCCTTCTAGGAAATCAGCTATTTCAGATTTATTAGTAAGTTCATGGAAGTCTTTTCTTACTAAAACTACGTCATTTACATCTAACTTAGCATTGAACATAAATGAATCTGATTTAACTTCTCCATTTAAGTTATCTACTATTATACTATCTTCTTTAACAATAGCATCATTAAAGTTGTTATTTGCAACTGTTCCAGAGATATAAATATCTCCGTTGAAGGTATCAGCTTCTAGTTTTCCATTTCCTCCTTGAATAAACTTTCCACCATCTACATTTATAACAGGTTTTGTTGCTTCTCCTGTTATAGTACCATTATTTACTATTGTTCCTTTATTAGCTTCTATTTTCTCTCCATAAATAGTACCATTATTTATTACTGTTGCTCCTGTTCCTTCTGCTGTTACTGAACCATATACTACTCCTGTTTCAGAGTTAGTTATAGTTGTAGTAATTCCTTTATATGAACTTGCAAATAATCCTTTTCCTGCTTCTCCTGTTTTATCAAACCAAGCATTAATAGTACCATTATTTATTGCATTTCCTCCATCAATTGCTACAAGTCCAAATAATTCAGTATTGATAGTACCATTATTTGTTGCTGTTCCTTTTCCTTCAACATACATTGAGAAATGTTGATTTTCTATTAATCCTCCATTTACAATAGCTCCATCTACTGCTTTCATTCCTATTCCCATTGGAAGTCCTATACTACCATCTGTAAGATTAAATGAACCATTAGCTGTGATAGTACCATTATTTGTTGCTGTTCCTCCTGCAACATATACTCCAACTCCTCCTTTAGTTTCAAAGGATTTATCTCCGTCGCCATCAAATCCATTTCCTTGGATTTTTATAGTACCATTATTTGTAAAAGTTCCTGATGTTTGATATACACCATATCCTTCTCCTGTTTTTACAGTATCTCCATTATCTCCTATTTCTGTGTCAACTGAACCTTGTATATCAATAGTTCCATTATTTTCTGCAATTCCACCATTATTAACTATTCCTGCTACTATTTTATCATATTGCCAATCTGGAGAAATTCCTGTACCTTTATTTACTGCTTTTACATCTGATGTTACTGTAACTGTTACTCCATTATTTATAACTATTTTTTTATCTTTTTCTACTGTAAAAGCTGTTTCAGTAGTATTTTTATTCTCTGTTATTGTTATAGTATTATCTGCTGGTGTTACAGGAATACTTGGATTGATAGGAATCCATGGTATAGAAGGTTTCACTGGTTTGTCATCAGAAATAAATGTTCCAATATTTTCTACTTTCTTATTGTCAGAACTTCCAAAATTACCGTTTAAGATTAATAATACTTCCGTATTCCCATCATCTTTTTCTATAAAATTACTCTCTGCTGAATAAGTTACTACTCCTGTAATCATAAATGCAACCATTGTAGCAAGACTTAATTTTACTTTGTTTTTTAAACCTCTTTTTAAAAATTTTTCTACATTTTGTAGTTTATTCATATTTTCTTCCTCCCATTTTTAATTGAAATTTTAGGATATATACTATATAATATACTTGCCACGTACTATTATATAGTACTACCCCTATGACATTGTCGTGGGGGATTTTTTATTCTTTTTCTTCTTCTAGTCGTTTTACTTCTAAAGATTTTTTCTCCCAGTCATATGTAATAATGATAGTATCTCCATCTTTTAATTTCATATCATCAACATATTTTGAAGGAATATTTAATCTCCAACTTTTACTCCCACTTCCAGAAGAAGAAAGCTTGAATTTCTTATGAACTATATCTTTCATAATTAATCCTCCACTTTCTTTTTTAACGTCGTTATTTGTCGTTAATTGTTTGTACTACTTTTTCTTTAAAATGTCAAGATTTTTTCTATAAAAATAACTATACTAGATAAATCAAATAAAAAATACCCTAGACTACCAAATTAAAAACTTTGATAAATCTAGGGTTACAGTTTCTCGTTTCTGAGTTTCCTAATATATTTTATTTTCTATAATTATATCATAAAAATACAATATTTCAAAATAATTTTTACTTAGAAAAAAATCTATATAGTTCCCATTCCCCTACTCTTTTATTTTCTAAAAAATTCCCTCTTATAACTATTTTTCCATTTTTGTCATAAAGATTAAAGACTCCATCAAGTTCCCCATTATGATAAAATTTTTGAGATTTAATCTTTCCATTTTTATAATATGCTACCTAGAGCATATCTTTTTTTCCTTCTTTATATTTTCCTCTTTCAATCAATTTATTTTCATCATATACTTCATATCTACCATCATTTTTCTCATAGTTTCTCCTCTTAAATATTGCTTATTTTTTTATTAATATGATATAATTAAAAAAAAGTAAAGAAAGGGTTCTTTTATGATAAATTTTGAAAATGTTTTATCTATTTTAAAAAAAGAGTACTTTAAAATTAATAGAGAAATTTTAAGATTTGATTTTTTATATAATAATTTTCACATATTCTTTTTTTATAAGCCAACCTTAATAAAAAATGGAAAGGATATGTTTGTTTTCAATGCTGATATTAATAATGTTATTATTTCTAAACCTCTTTATTTTCATAATGATGTATTCTTAATAACTTCTATTCCTAGAGAAATTTTTAGATACTTCCTTGAAATTTCTCCTAAACCTTCTTCATTTTTTGAAGATGTCAAAGAAAAAATCTTAAATAATCAAGTTAATTATGCTTCTTCAAATATTAGAGAAGTAGAGAATAGTTACAATACTTTTATAAATAATTTTCCTAATTTTAAAATGGATAAACCATACTTTTGGAGATTAACTACTGCTAGAATGTCCCCACTTATAGAAGAAAAATTAAAGAATAATTATAATATAAATAATCAGCAAATTAAATTTTTAAAAGACAATAATAAAACAGCTCAATTTACACATAACCCTGCTAAAGAACGAGTTTTAATTATTAATTTAAAAAAGTAGTTAAATATTTTGTACCCAACTAGCAATAAAAAATTTACTATCTATTGCTAGTTTTTTTTCTACTTCATCTTTTTTAAATGAATCTTGAATATTAAGTATTTTTAAAATCTCTTCTATGCTTAAAGGAGAAGATAAATATTTCTCTATTATTTTAGCTTCATTACTAAAACTAAATTCTTTATTTGATTGATAGCTAGGATAACCTAAAAAAAGTCTTATATCTTTAATATTTAATTCTACTAATTCTTTTACATCTGGCTTCCATAACCAAAATTTCTTTAGTGATAATATTAAAATCCAATTTAATTCATCACATAAAAAATCCATATATTTTTTTTCTTCAATCTTGTATTTATAAATTAAAATATTAGTATATTCTTTATATCTTGCATGACTTTTTACACCATTAAAATTATAAGAAAACCATATATTAATATCTTCCATTCTCCCTCCTAACTCTGATTACTTACAATGAAATACAAAGCAGTAATAATAAATATCATTACTTTTTTATATCTTTATCATCTTTAAAAATGAAAAATTAACAATTTTGTATCCATAAAGCTATATAAAAATTAGTACTTCCTGACATTTCTAATATATCTTTTACTTTTTCTTTTATTTTAGAATTTTCAAATTCTAAGCATTCTACAATTTCATCAAGTGTATATGGTTCTTTTAAATACTTTTTTTCTATTGAACTAAAGGATTTATATTTAATACACCTTTTTTTGGGTTTAAAAGTAAGAGTTTTAATCGAAATTTCCATTAACTCTTGATTATCTGTTTTCCAAATCCAAGCTTGATTATTTGATAATATTAGCTTCCAATTTGAATCATTGAGATAAAATTTATCTAATTCTTCATCACTTTTATCAGTTGAATATATTACTAAATCAATTAAATCTTTAGATTTTGCATGATTTTTAAAAGTATTATTCCCATATAAAAAATACATCTTGACTTCCATTTCTAAACTCCTTTTTAACTTTCCTCTGAACTTGTGGGAGCACCCACACCCCCGTTGGACTTGATGAAAGAAAAAATCTAAAGATTTTTCTTCCATTCAAGCCCTCATATATGTTATGATAATTTTTTCAAATATCCATTTTTTACTAAAAAATCTATATCTGCTATCTTCATACTACAGGAAAATTGTGCAAAAGTTGTTACTCCTGTTTTTCTATTTACTTTTTTATTTAGTTCATATTGGTCGTATAATTTAGGAAATAAATCAAGTGGTTTTTTCCCACTTAACTCTAAATCTAAATCTTTGTATAATTTTTCTGTTGCTTTTGCTATATCATTTGAATTATATTTTTCCATTCTTTGCCCCCTGAATTTTAAAATGTTTCTGTTAACTTAAATCTATGTAAACCACTCCTAATCCTTTGTAGTATAATAATTTGTCAAAGATTATTTTTCCTCCCTCATTTTGAGGGAAATACAATAAGAAAAGGAGTAGTTACTAACTATGTCT
>JAHLFN010000087.1 GCA_018883725.1 Candidatus Fusobacterium pullicola
ATTTTTTTTTACATACTTTTCTAGTATGTTTTATATATTTTAATATTTTAATATTTACAGCCGATTTTGTTTAAAATCAAAACGTCTAAAAATGGCTAAAAATCAAGCTTTGAGAGAAAGTGTTCAAATGAAGTATGGACAAATTGCTTGTTTGTTATGGACAAATTGCTTGTTAACTATGGACAAATCGCCAGTTAACTATGGACAAATTGCTTGTTAACTATGACACTAAAAAAAATGTTGTCATAATTTAAAAATGATGTTATAATTCCTTTAATTAAGATGTATGACATATTATTTTTAAAAAGTCATAAATGTTTTAAAATGTTAGGAGGAATTATGAAAAATACTAATGATTTAATTTTTAAACCAAATGAACTCATTGAGGTTGTGAGTCGTCCTATCTCTATTTTAGGACTAAGAGCTTATAATTCTATTTTAAAAAGATTACAAGAAGAAAATACTGATAGAATAGTTATATCTCCGTCAGAAATTCTCAATGAAATAGGAGCTACTAATTCATATGATGAATTATATCAATACTTGGACGAGCTACAAAAGACACAAGTAAAATCTATTGATAAGAGAGGAAAAACTTGGGGAAGTTTTGTTCTAATATCTGAATTTAAAAAACTTGATGAAGGGATTTTTGTAGCAGTTCCCCCCACTATTTTTAACGTATTATCTAAAAATAATAAAAAACAAGAGGAATTATACTACACAACATTAAAACTCTTGGAAGAAAAATCTTTCAAATGTTCATATTCAATTATATTTTTTGAAATATTCAAAAAATATGAAAAAATAGAACTACCAAAATATAGTCTTGAAACTTTAAAAGATTTAACTAAAACACAAGATAAATATAGGGTTTATGCTGATTTTAAAAAAAGAGTTCTTGCTCCTGCGATTAAAGAAATAAATAATTTTAATAAAGAGTTAGAATACTCTTTTGAAGAAATATATACAGGAAGAAAAGTAACAGATATTCAATTCTTTAAGAAATTTAAACCAAAATCAAAAATAATAGATGCTGAAATAATGGGAGAAGTTACTCTATCAGAAAAGCTTTTGAAAGCTATCAAGAAAGCTAAAAAAAGCATTTATCTCAATAAGAGTTATTCTGATAAAGCTATGAAAAAACTTTTATCAAAATATGATGAAACCTTGATTATTAGAGCATTAGAAGAGAGTTCAAAATATAATCAAGAGATTAAAAGTTTTTCTTCTCTAATGACTGCTAAAATTGAAGATATTAAAAATTCTTCAAATAAAGCTATCGAAGAAAAAATTGATAAAGTAACTACTACTGCTCCAAAAAGAAAGAAAAAAGAAATTACCGAAGATAATATCGCTGATATTTTTGAAAATGAAGAGAAAATTGAAAAATTAAAAGAATTGCTTTCAAAACAGGCTAAAGAGCAAGGAAAAATCAATGATATGTCTAGTTCGATTATAAAAGCTTGTAGAACTAGAGAAGATATTGAAATGGTTGCTAACAATCTTAAAATAGAGCTAAATTTAGAATTATTCTAGGGGGCTAAGATGGCTAGAAATAGAGAGAAAAAAGGGTCGCTTCTTCATCAAGTTAAGACTGCCTTAGATGAGAAACTAGCAATAGGAGAATCCAAATTCGAGGATAAAAAAATTGGAGCTACTGCTGATAAGATATATTCTTGGAATACCTACAGAACTTATCTAAAACATAATATATATTTTATCCAATGGGCTAAAGAAACTTATCAAATTAAATCTTTAGACGAGGGAAAAAAATATGTTAATGAATGGCTAGAAATGAGAGAAAAACAGGGGTTATCTGCCTATACTGTGAAACTTGAAACTTCTGCTCTAATGAAATTATATAACATTTCATCAGATGAGATATATAAATCAAATGCTAGATACAGGGCTAACATTCAAAGAAGTCGTGGGGAAAAAGTGAGAGATAAGCACTTTTCTGAGGAAAAACACAAAGATTTAGTAAAATTCTGTCGTGCAACAGGACTTAGAAGAGCTGAACTACAACAACTTAGAGGAACTGACTTAATCGAAATAGACGGAGAGCCTTTTATTTGTGTTTCTAGGGGTGCCAAAGGGGGTAGGCATAGAAATATACCTCTTGCATTTGAAAAAGACTTTATACAGGCTCTAATGAGGTCAAAAGGTGAGGAAAAAGTTTTTGAAAAAGTACCTAATGGAGCAGATATTCACTCTTACAGGGCTGAATTTGCTACAAGACTATATAAAAAACTTGCTAGGGATATAGATTCTCTTACCAAGAGTGAAAAATATCATTGTAGAAAAGATTTAAAAGGGGTCTGTTATGATAAAAAAGCTATGTTGGAAGTTAGTAGAGCTTTAGGACATAATAGAATATCAGTAATTGCAGGGCATTATATTAGAAAATAGGGGGATTTTATGAAATTTCAAGGAAAAAATTTTTTCTTAGAATATGCTGAACATTCTGAAGAATGGACAAAAGCAACCCTCACAAGAGAAGAATTTGAGGATTTTAGAGAAAAAGAAGAAAAACTAAAAAAAGTTACTGCTGAAAATAGAGATAAAGATTTAGAGATAACTAGACTAGAAAATATTATCACTAAAATAAAAACGGAAGTTGAAACATTTAAAAACGAGCAAACGCTCTTAAAATCAGAGCTAGAGAAAAAAATCTCTCTTTTAGAAAATCAAAATAAGATTCTAACTTCCCAAAATGAAAATCTTTTGAGAATAAACAGGGAAAGAAGTAATGCAGAGAGAAAACTTTATCCTAAAAAACTCCATAATGGATATATAGTTCTTCATCAAGAAAGTTATAATAAAATCTTTAGCTTTAAAGTTAGAGGAGATATGAGAGGAACTTTCAAAAACTATAGTTATAATTTATTATTATATAAATACAGACTTGAAACTCCGTATTTATGCAACATAGAGCTTGATTCTGTAAAAAAATTAATAATTCAAGATTTGAAAAAATACTATCACTTGGAATATTTGAAGGAACTTCCTAGAAGTGCAGGATTTTTTGAACAGATAGATTTTGAGAAACTTTTATTAAATCTGAAAATATCAACATCAGAGAGATTTTACTTCATTGAATTTTCTTCCAATGTTCTTATAAAAGAAAAAGAGAGCTAATACTCTCTTTTTTTTATTTCTCAAAACCTCTCAAAATCAATATTTTTGAGCCATACTCTAATACCTAAAAGTCTTTAGACACCCCTTAAAAGACGTTTTACAAGGTCGACAAAATCACTAAAATTAAGGTTTTATGAGAATTTACCATTTTTCTTTAAAATAAATCACTATGTGTTCCTGTCCTCATTAATTCTAAGATTAATCTATCATTTTCAATCTTATAAACCAATAACCAATCAGGCTCAATGTGGCACTCTCTTACTCCCTTAAAATTCCTTGAATTAACAAGTTGATGGTCTTTATATTTTATTGGTAGTGGCTCTTGTTTTTGTAATAATTCTACTACTTTTTCAAATTTTTTACTGTCATACCCTCTCTTCATCATCAACTTAAAATCTTTTTTAAATTGATTGGTAAATTCTAGTTTAAGCATTTAGAGCCTCCATAAGTTCTTGAACTGTTTTGTAAGGGCCATTCAAATTTTCTCCTCTTTCAACTTCTTCTATAACTTTTAAAGTTGTTTCATTAGGCTCTTTTAATTTTAATTCAAAAGGAAATCCATGTTCTCTAAGAACAGTTTTCATAAATATATTAATAGCTACAGACATATTTAAACCTAATTCTTCACATATTGAGTTAAATTCTTTTTTTATTTGTTCATCAGTTTTTATAGTTATACTAGCCATACTATCATCTCCTATTATTATGATATAATATTACTTTATTATAATAATATTATAACAAAATTATACTAAATTTTCCATTTTATTTTTTCTTTTTTTGATTTTGGTAACACGATTATTGCAGACGGCTAGTTTTGTCAATCCCCTTGCCTTTAGGTAAATAATTTTGGAACAAAATTATTTACCTAAAGGCAAGGGGATTGAACAAAAGCTTCCAGCCCGTCTGCTATCGTGTATTTAACCAAAATTCAAAAGAAAAAAATTGCATAATCCCCCTTTAATAAGGGGGGGTTTTTAGTAGAAACTAAAAACTTCCTTTTTTGTTTACAAATTATATAAAAATGACGGTTACTCATATATTTTTGTATGAGTAAACGGATATTTTTGACATATTTTAATTTTTTTGCTATAATGATAATATCTAAATTTAATATATTTTATGGCTAACTGCTAACTTCCAAAAATGGAAGTAGCTCAAATAAGATAGCTGAGAGTTATATTACAGTTGACGCCTTTGCTGATGTAATCTAACAATCTTATTTGATAAGTATCGTAAAACTTTAGTTGAGTAATCTTTTTGAAAAACTAAATCCTATTTTAAATAGGTTGATATGATGAGATTTCATAAATCTTTAAATTGTGAGGAAGTAATACATTTCCTAAAGAGTATTCAAACTATTACCTGTTTGAAAAAATTGGTTGAGTAAAACTTAAACTTTAATTAAATAATTTTTTAATCTGCTTACTTTCAAGAAAAAGTATCTTGAGAATTATGCGATTTTTTGTAATTTTTTAATTTTTTTTTACATACTTTTCTAGTATGTTTTATATATTTTAATATTTTAATATTTACAGCCGATTTTGTTTAAAATCAAAACGTCTAAAAATGGCTAAAAATCAAGCTTTGAGAGAAAGTGTTCAAATGA